>CAJQQJ010000022.1 GCA_905480445.1 uncultured Alphaproteobacteria bacterium
CAATTCGAGCTTCCGATGCAAACATCTCAGTGCATTGCGATCCAGTCATCGGCGATACAAAGCCAGGCGTTTATGTTGAAGCCGAGCTCGTTGACGTTTATCGCGAAGAAATCATCCCGCTCACAGATTGCTTGTCACCTAACCTGTTCGAGCTTTCCGTCCTTGTAAACAAAAAATTGGATGGCAAAACTGCTGCTGTTCAAGCTGCAAGAGAGCTCATCAAACAAGGCCCAACAATGATTCTGGTCACGTCAGTTATCGAACCTGGCTCAGACCAAATAGCAACACTTCTGGTTACCAATGACAAGGCATGGGCCGTTGAAACTTGGTTACTCGAAGCAGAAAAGATCCCGAATGGTTTAGGCGATTTGACGTCAGCACTCTTCCTTGCTGCTTTGATTGAATATGGAGATCCTGACCGAGCCACCGGCAAAGCAGTCGATCAAGTATACTGCCAGCTCGAGGCCGCAGTTGAAGCCGGATCCAGAGAAATGCAGCTTGTGAAAAACCAAGAACTAATCCCTTATCCTCATTGGTCTTTTGAAATTTTATCGTTGTAAAGATCGAGGAGACGCTAACTCTCCTATGAGTAGCGGCTTTAAGATAGTCGTGAACGCCCTATTTTAATAAAAATCGCCAACGCCTTAACCCACCGGAGTTATTTCGAGATGAGCCTTTTATCTAATGTCGATCCTGACGGCCTGTTAGAGTATTCTGTTGTCTTCACTGACCGATCCCTCAATCACATGTCAGGCACCTTCCAAAAGGTGATGAACGACATCTCCAGCACATTGAAGTCCGTTTACAATGCACACTCAGTCGCCATTGTTCCTGGCGGTGGCACTTACGGCATGGAAGCCGTCGCACGTCAGTTTGCAACGGGTAAAAAATGCCTGGTTATTCGCAACGGCTGGTTTTCCTTCCGTTGGACTCAAATCTTCGAAATGGGCTCTATTCCTTCAGAGGAAATCGTTCTTAAAGCCCGTCGCGCTTCTGAAACACACCAGTCTCCTTTCGCGCCTGCGCCGATTGAAGAAGTCGTCGCAACTATCAAAACTGAAAAGCCAGCGATGGTTTTCGCACCCCACGTTGAGACTTCTTCCGGCATGATTTTGCCGGACGATTACCTCAAGCAGGTTGCAGACGCGGTGCATTCTGTTGGCGGTCTATTCGTTCTCGATTGCATCGCATCTGGCACCATCTGGGTAGACATGGCAACAACAGGTGTGGACATTTTGATATCCGCTCCTCAAAAAGGCTGGAGTGCTTCACCTTCGGCCGCTCTTGTCATGCTGAACTCAACCGCTCGCGAAGCAATCAATGACACAAAGAGCACTTCTTACGCTGCTGACCTCTTGAAATGGCTACAAATCATGGAAGCCTACGAGAACGGTGGTCATGCTTATCACGCCACCATGCCAACGGACGCGCTTACGAAGTTCCGCGATGTGGTGATGGAAACAAAAGAATACGGGTTCGACAAAGTGAAAGCCGAACAGCAAGAGCTTGGCGACCGGGTTCGCGCGATGCTGTCTAATCGCGGCATCAAATCAGTTGCTGCTGAAGGCTTCCAGGCTCCTGGTGTTGTCGTCAGCTACACAGACGATGTGGATATGCACAACGGCAAGAAGTTCGCTGCCCAGGGCATGCAAATCGCGGCTGGTGTCCCTTTAATGTGTGACGAGCCAGAAGATTACCGCACGTTCCGCCTTGGTCTCTTTGGCCTAGATAAGCTCCATAACATCGACCGCTCAGTCGCTAACCTAGAAACTGCTCTCGACAAGATCGGCTAAGACGGTCTTGAGACTGTCGTATTCGTTATGAACGAACAAGTGCCCGTGCATGCCAACTGCGCGGGCACTTTTTATATTCTCTACCATATCATCAACAAAAAGAACGCGCGAGGGATCAACACCTAAGTCATCCGTGATGTGATGAAAAAATTCGGCGTGAGGCTTGATTTTCTTCATTTCACCAGCGGTGAACAACTTGTCCATACGCTGATCAAAACCCATGTCATGCCAAGCAAACCGACCACGTCTCGCTTCGCTGTTCGTCGCCATGACATTGGTGATACCAGCCTTTGCAGCTCGTTCCAAAACATCGTGCATAATTGGGTCTGGGTAGCGGTCTAGATTAAACCAATAGTTCGTAAATTCTTCTGCATTACCATCATGCCCAACATGATCAAGCCAAGGTGCTAGCCGGTCAAGTAGACACTCTTGCCCTGCCATTACGGGGCCAAAATCACCGATCACCTGTTCCATGAAAGTCTTGGAGCAATAGCCTAAATCTGCCTCCATCTGGTCAAGCCAAATGAAGTGATTATTCACAACGTTCTTATTAAGAACACCATCAAAATCCCAAGCAATCACATCGATCTTCGCCATTAACCGCGTCGCTCCACAATGCGAGCGTAAAGACTAGCACCAACGGGCAGCATCTGATCATCCATGAAGTAGCTTTCGTTGTGCAGTGAAACGGTTCCAGAATGACCAACTGTGAAATAGGCACCTGGAACGACACGCATCATATCGGCAAAGTCTTCCGATCCAGTTGACGCGTCTTTTTCTATGACCACATTTTCTGCGCCCATGACTTCTTCCGCAATTTCCAGAAACCCCTGCGTCAGGAGATCGTCATTAATCAAAACATCGAACACGTCACGAATGTCGACTGTAACTTCTACTTCGAACGACCTCTCCAGCCCCGCGACCATGTCATGGATACGTTTTCGCACCTGCTCTCTCACTTCGCTCGAGAAGCAGCGGACAGTACCCGCAAGCGAAGTATCGCCAGGGATGACATTGTAAGCAGCACCACCATGTATCTGGGTGATCGACAAAACCACTGGATCTTTCGGATCCATGTTCCGGCTGACAATGGATTGTAAATTCTGAACCAGCGCCGCAGCCGCAAAGATTGGATCGTGTGAGGCTTGCGGTCTTGCTGCGTGGCTACCTTTACCCTTGATATTGATATCAAAGAAGTCAGCAGCCGCCATCGCTACACCTGGCTTTATGCCAATTTGGTTTGGTATGCCGTTGGGACGATTGTGAACACCATAAATCTCATCGCAAGGAAAACGGTCAAACAATCCATCCGCTAGCATGGCCTTGGCGCCACCAAGGCCCTCTTCAGCGGGCTGGAAAATGAATACGGCGGTGCCATCAAAATCTTTAGTTTCTGCTAGATAGCGAGCCGCACCCAGCAGCATGGTTGTGTGGCCATCATGACCACAAGCATGCATCACTCCAGCATTGGTTGAGCTGTAAGGCAAATTAGTTTGCTCGTGGATCGGTAGTGCGTCCATGTCGGCCCTGAGGCCAATTGTTTTTCCTGGCCCTTTGCCTTTCAAAACACCGATAACGCCGGTCTTCCCAAATCCAGTGTGGGTTTCAATGCCCCAAGAGCGGAGTTTCTCGGCGACAATCCTAGAGGTTCTAACTTCCTCAAAACCTAACTCAGGATGAGCATGAAAATCATGCCTGATCGCCGTCAAATCTTCTTTGTAACCAACAATCTTATCAATAAGCGCCATGTGCTACTCCTTTTAAAACTATGCTTAGCATAGCGATCCAGTCTGTTGGCAAGCAATCTTGATTCTACAACCCAATTCAAACCAGTCGTTTCTGCCAAGGCTAAATAACGTCGCCGCGGCTGATTTTTGTGACGAGAGAATCAACGCCTTCTTCAATTAAATCAAGGGCGTACTCATAGTCCATCAATGAACCGTACCAGGGGTCTGGAACGTCTTCGCCTTCCTTCCCCACAACAAGGCTCATAAACAGATGGATTTTGCGACCGGTTCCTTCGGGTGCACGAGATTTCATGGTCCGCACGTGATCATCAGTCATGCCAAAGATTAGATCATAGTCGAAGTAATCATCGGCCTCAATCCGGCAGGCAAGACGATCAGGAATCTCGTAGCCTCGCGCCGAGGAAATCTTACGCGCTCGGGTATCTGGTGGATTGCCTTCTTCTTCGCGGCTTACGCCTGCACTTTCGGAAGTAATCGACAATCCGGTTTCTTGAGCTTTTTGGCGAAAGACTTGTTCAGCCATGGGGGAACGGCAAATATTACCTGTGCAAACAAAGAGAACCTTCAAAGGGTGAGCTCCGATAAAAGGGTAGTTGCGCCTACTTCAATTACATCCAGAGTCTTATCATAGTCCTCGACTGTTCCGCCATAAGGATCTTGAAGATCCTCATTTTCTCTACCTGGTACAAAAGACATGAAGAGACGGACATTGTCAGCACTGGGCGGTGGCATCAGTTGTTTCAATTGTGAAACGTGGTCCGAGGCCATGCCAACGATAAGCTCAAAACTCGAAAGATCTAAAGCATCGACTGATCTTGAAACGTGCTTCCTCGGCTCGTAACCGCGTACCAACTCTACGGTAAGCGCGTGAGCCGCTGCTGGTTGACCAAGCCGCTCGATCGACAAGCCAGCGCTCTCAACATGGATAGAAACACCAGCCGATTTTGCCTTATGTCGAAGAACCAACTCAGCCATTGGGGACCGACAAGTGTTACCAGTACAGACAAAAAGAACGCGTTTCATAGTGTCGACAACCAACTCTTGATGGCTGTCGCTATTTCATCCGGAGAGTCTTCCTGGATAAAGTGGCTGCCTTTAACGGTAACTTCTGTTTGATTGGGCCAAGTTCGACAGAAGTCGCGCTGGCGTTTGATTAGAATTGCCCCGGGTTCGGCGTTCACGAACAACTTGGGCAGGTCTGAAGTGGCTAACCAATCGGCGTAATCTTGAACGATCTGCACGACATCTGCAGGTTCACCGGCTAATGGGATTTGTCGAGGCCAAGTAAGGGTTGGCCGTCTATCTTCACCTGGCTCAGCGAAGGGCCTACGGTAAACTGCCATTTCTTCATCTGTCAAACCACGCAAAACAGAACCAGGCAGGACTTTCTCCACGAAAACATTCTTTTCCAGAACCATGGTTTCGCCAGCCTCAGACCTGAAGCCCTGAAAGACTGGTTTTGCTGCATCGTTCCAGTCGTCCCAGTCGACGGGCATAACAAGCCCTTCCATATAGACTATGGCTTTGACCTTATCTCGGTTACGGTTTGCCCAGTCAAAGCCCAAAGCCGAACCCCAATCGTGAATGACCAATGTGACATTCTCGTTCAATCCCATGGCGTCGAACCAAGCATCGAGGTATTTGCGATGCTCAACAAACCGATAGCTTTCTGGCTCTGAATCATCGAGCTTGTCGGAATCCCCCATGCCAATCAGATCCGGAGCTAAGCAGCGCCCGACAGCAACCAGGGGAGACATGACATTGCGCCACAGATAAGAAGACGTTGGGTTGCCGTGTAGAAAGACAATCGGATCACCTTCGCCTATGTCAACGTAAGCCATTGTCTTGCCAAGGACTTCGACCTTCTTCTTGGGATGTTCTACTGATGAAATTGTATTTGAAGACATTGACGGCTCCTAGTTAAAGAATGGCACTTCCATACCGCGTGACACAGCGGAACGATCACTCAGGCGATCAAACCAAGCTTTCACCGCCGGAAAGTCGCCCAAATCAATCTGGTGCCATTCATGGCGTGCAGCCCAAGGGTACATCGCCATATCCGCGATCGAATAATCACCGGCTACGTAGTGCTGCCCTTCAAGCTGCTGATTTAAAACACCATAAAGCCTTTGGATCTCGTTTCGGAAGCGATTTTCGGCGTACTCGCCATGGCCTGGATTGTACTTCAGGAAATGATGCCCCTGCCCCAATATTGGGCCAAAACCACCCATCTGGAACATGAGCCATTGCATAACTTCTGCTCGTTTATGCACATCTGTCGGCAGAAACTTACCGTGTTTCTCAGCCAGATAAATCAGGATTGCACCGGATTCAGCAAGGACGATCTCTGGGTTCTGGCTTTTGTCGACGAGAACAGGGATCTTGTGATTATGATTAAGTGCCAAAAATTCAGGCGTCATCTGATCGTCTTTGCCAATGTTGATGGATATGACATTGTAATCTAATGCCAACTCTTCCAGCATAATTGACACTTTGCGCCCATTCGGTGTGCCCCAAGTGTAGAGATCGAGCATAACTATCCTTTCAATAGAGCTTGTAAGTTTTCAAGGTCGGTCTTAGCGAAACCTACCGTCACCTGACCGCTTACTTCCCATATAGGGCGCTTCATCAGCGCGTCATGCTCTGTGATCAAAGAAAGTGCGCCAGCCTCTGTTTCCGCTAAGGCTTGTTGGTCTGCCTCAAGCTTTCTCCATGTTGTGCCACGTCTGTTAAGGAGCTTGTCTGAACCTAAGGCTTCCAACCAGTGGGCAAGCCTTTCCCCATTTGGCGGATCCTTCCTCAGGTCGTGAAATTTGTGTTCTAAGCTTTCTGCTTCAAGCCATTTCAAAGCCTTTTTGCAAGCATCGCAGTTCTTCAATCCCCAAAGCTCAACGCTCATGCTTCCTCCGTCGTGATATGAACTTCCGAATGAAGAGTACGGTGAACGGGACACTTGTCCGCGATGATCAATAAACTCTTCCGCTGCTCTTCACTCAAATCCCCTTCTATATGAATTGAACGATGAATGTGGTCAATCTTACCATCTTCTGTTTCACAAGTTTCACAGGCAGAAGCATGCATTTTTTTGTGGGTAAGTTTGACCTCGACGTCGTCAACCTGCCAGCCCTTTCGATCTGCATACATCTTGATCGTCATGGACGTACAGGCTCCTAATCCAGCCAGGACCAAGTCGTAGGGCGTGGGGCCGGATTCATCACCGCCATAAGCCTTAGGTTCGTCGGCTCTCATAGCGTGTGGCCCAGCGGCAATGCGTTGCGCAAACTTGCCATCGGCCTGCTTAACGACCACTTCGCCTTGAGCGGCCTTCAACGGTGCTTCTTCTCGAATGTCGAGATATTTGCTAGCCCAGCCCGCTATCACCTCAGCAGCATAGGCCGCATCTTCCCTGCGCGTTAACAGATGGTCAGCACCGTCTAAGGAGATGAAAGACTTGGGATGCTTAGCCGCTCCAAAGATCTGACCCGCATTCTCTATGCCAACGATGGTATCGAGCGGTGCATGCATGACCAACAAGGCACGCTTTAGCTTAGGGATTGATGACTTGGCGTCGTACTTCTCTAAATCGCTTAGGAACTGCTTTTTAATCCGCAGAGGTCTGCTGCCACCAAGGGAAATCTCTGCTTCACCGGCTTCTTCGATACGGTCCCTGACATTATCAAACAAATGGGCCACATGTGAGGGTTCCGCTGGCGCACCAATTGTTACGACCGCATTAACCTCAGGCATTTTATGGGCCACCGCCAACACTGCAGCACCGCCTAAAGAGTGACCTATCAGCAATGCTGGCGCTTGGTAGTTTGACCTAAGAAAGTCAGCGGCTGCTTCCAAGTCATCCAAATTGGTTGAGAAGTTTGTATCTGCGAAGTCGCCTTTCGATTGGCCGAGGCCGGTGAAATCGAAACGCAGCACGGCGATCCCCAAGTCTGCCAAAGCTTCTGAAATACGGTTGGCCGCAACAACGTCTTTTCCGCAGGAAAAACAATGAGCAAAAATCGCGTAAGCTTTGGCCTTTCCACTCAAGGGCAGCTGTAACCTTGCGGCCAGCTCTTGCCCATCAGAACCAGTAAATTTCAAAGACTCTCTTTTTGAAGGCATCACACTTCTCCACTCATTAAATTCAATCAAAGGAATGTGCTATTCTTGGAAGCATTCTCCAAGTCACATTAGTGCGACCGATTTGCGAGCACAATTGGCAGACAAAAGAAAAGGCCTCTGAGATCGCTCTCGAGGCCTTCGTCTTAAAGTCTTTTGACTTGAACTAGTAATCCAAGAAGGAACGCAGCTTACGCGACCTTGAAGGATGCTTAAGCTTTCTCAAAGCCTTGGCTTCAATCTGGCGAATACGTTCGCGTGTCACGGAGAACTGTTGGCCAACCTCTTCCAAAGTATGGTCAGTATTCATGCCAATACCAAACCGCATGCGAAGAACACGTTCTTCACGTGGTGTCAGACTCGCCAGAACTCGTGTCGTCGTTTCTCGCAGGTTGGAATGAATTGCAGCATCAACAGGAATGATCGCATTTTCATCCTTAATGAAATCACCCAGATGACTGTCTTCTTCATCACCAATTGGTGTTTCAAGAGAAATAGGCTCTTTCGCAATCTTCATAACCTTGCGCACTTTTTCAAGTGGCATGCCAAGGCGTTGCGCCAATTCTTCTGGTGTGGCTTCGCGACCAATCTCATGAAGCATCTGACGACCAGTACGAACCAGCTTGTTGATTGTCTCAATCATATGGACTGGAATACGGATCGTGCGGGCCTGGTCAGCAATAGAGCGCGTAATCGCCTGTCTGATCCACCAAGTCGCATAGGTTGAGAACTTGTAACCACGACGGTATTCAAACTTATCAACCGCCTTCATCAAGCCGATGTTGCCTTCCTGAATAAGATCCAGGAACTGCAAGCCACGGTTCGTGTATTTCTTAGCAATCGAGATCACGAGGCGGAGATTGGCTTCAACCATTTCGGTCTTAGCTCTACGCGCGTCTTTCTCACCCTTTTGCACTGTCGATACAATGCGCTTAAATTCAGAAATTGGCAGGTCTGTTGTTTCAGACACTGACATAATTTCAGCGCGCATCTCTTCGATCATTGGACCGTAGTTTTCAGCAAAAGTGCCCCAACCACGTTCCGACAAGCCACCGACATGCTCTAACCATGTTGGATCAAGCTCTTTACCTTGATAATGCTTCAAGAAAGAGTCACGGCGGACACCGCACTTGTCTGCAAGACGCAGCAGTTTGCCCTCAAAAGTCTTGAGCTTATCATTTAGGCCGTACAACTGATCAATCAGCTGTTCGATGCGATTGTTGTTCAAACGCACCTGCTTCATGTAGTCAACAACCTCTTTATTGAGCTCATGATACTTGCGTTCAACAGCGGCGGGCACTTTTTCACCAGTGTGGATTAAGCCCAGACGTTTTTCTTGGACAGTTGCAAGTTTTTTGTGCGTCTTCGCAATCTGGTCCAGAACTTCGATGACGTGAGGCATGAGAGCCGCTTCCATCGCAGCGAGAGACAGATTACCTTCGCCAGTGTCATCATCATCGCTGTCGCGCGGACCAATGGCCTGTTCAGGCTCATCGCTCTCTTCTTTCGCGACTTCTTCGACTACTTCCTCTTCTTCTTCTTCCTCGACAACGACTAGCGTCGCCGGAAGCTCTTCAACTTCTGCACCCGGCCCAGAATTATAGGTCGCGTCCAGGTCAATAATATCACGAAGAAGAAGTTTTTCTTCCTTAATGTAATCACGCCAAGCAAGCAGAGCACGGAAAGTCAGCGGGCTTTCGCAAATGCCACCGATCATTTCGGCGCGGCCAATCTCAATACGCTTGGCAATCGCGATTTCGCCTTCGCGAGACAGCAATTCAACAGAGCCCATCTCACGCAAGTACATGCGGACAGGATCATCGGTACGACCAACGTCGTCATCGCTTAGATTACCTTTAGCGACAACTTCTTTGGTCTCATTGGTTGCAAGTTCACCGCCAGTGGCCGCAGCCCCAGTTTCCTCACCCTCATCGCTGTCTTCGTTTTCGACAACGTTGATGCCCATTTCAGACAGTGCGGACATGATGTCTTCGATTTGCTCAGAAGTCATCTCGTCAGGTGGCAGTACTTTGTTCAATTCCTTGTAAGTAACGAAACCTCGCTCCTTACTGTCCTTGATCATTTTCTTGACGGCAGCATTGCTCACGTAAAGAATAGGACCGTCGTTCTTATCAGCATCATTCGTTTGGTCTGTGGCCGTCGCAGTCGCTGTCGTAGCCATATGCGCCAATCACCTTTCTAAAAAACTATATCGTCAAATGCAAAACAACAGACCCCGTCCCAAGTCCTCCTTGAAACAGTGGCTGTTCTTCAGTTTATCTCAAGTCACACACGGACTCATGAGCCCTTTGTCATTTCATCAAACCGATCCAAATCAACCAACCTGTCTTCCCATTCACGAAGCAATCGACCTTTGGTCGTCACTTCATTTTTCAAGGCTTCATTTGTAACATCGCCAGCATAACGTTGCCTGGCGTCTAAGAGCTCCTTTTTTAGCTGATCACCGTGTATCAGATCCAAAAGATGTGTAAGCCCTTCTTTCGCTTGTTCCAAATGTAAGCCCGGTTCAACAAACCCAGCATGATCGTAAACGGTTGTACTGGTCACTCTATCGACAGCACGTGTTAACCCGAGGCCCGACAGGTGGCACTTGATCCCTTCTCTGTCAAGGTTTTCCTCCGAAAAAACTGTGTCTAAGAGCTTGTCTCTTAATGATTTTAGTTCGTTATCGCGAAAGTCAATTTCTGCTAAGGATTCGCCGTAAATTTCTAACAAAGCCGGATAATTGACAAAGCCAGCCAAAAGCGCCTCTTGCCGCCGATTTTCGAATTTCATACCGGACTGGAGACCTAATCCACCCTTAGCGATTTCGTAATTTGGCCTAAAGGAGAAGCGACCGCCTTTCCGACCGAAACTTCTAGCGTTATTACTATTCTGTCGCCCATAGTTTTGGGGCTGATTACGGCCAAAAAACCTAGCCTGATAGCGATCGTTAAAGGCTTTGTGATAGGCCTGACGAATGACTTCATCTGTGATAGTGAAAGCATGCTGCTTTAGCTTCTTGTTCAGGCCCGCCAAATGTTCTGGGGTTGTCGATTGTAGATCTGCTAGCTCCTGCTCCCAGAGGAAATCCACCAGTGGCTTATGGTCGTCTAGCACTTCCCGCATCCGACGCACGCCTTCAGACCTTAAAAGCGTGTCAGGGTCTTCACCTTGCGGCAGGAATGCTGTCTTCAATGATTTACCAGGTTCTAACAATGGCAAGGCACGAGTTGCTGCCCTTAAAGCCGCTCTCTGGCCCGCAGCATCCCCATCGAAGCAAAGCGTTGGCTCTTCCACAATGCGCCAGAGCAGTTTGATTTGGTCTTCGGTTAAGGCCGTCCCCAAGGGCGCCACAGACTGCGAGAAACCATTTTGCCAGAGCGCGATTACATCCATGTAGCCTTCGGTGACGATGATCTCACCAGCTTGATAGGCCGCTTGGCGTGCTTTATCGAGGCCATAAAGCGTGGCCCCTTTGTTGAAGAGGCTGGTTTCCGGTGAATTGAGATACTTAGGCTCGCCTTCGCCCATCACTCTGCCGCCAAAGGCAATCACTTGCCCGCTTCTGTTCATGATAGGGAACATCAAACGACCGCGAAAATAGTCATAGGGCTCACGGCCATCGTCCGGCTTTCGGATTAAGCCTGCTTCTAACAAATGGCTATCCTTGAAACCGAGGTCCTGCATGTGACTGCGCAGCAGCTGGCTGCCGTTGGGCGCAAAGCCTAGACGAAACTCTTTAACAGTTTCACCTGCCAACGCCCGAGAGCGGACATAGTCCTGCGCCTGAGCACCACTTTCTGCGAAGAGCTGATTTTGATACCAGAGGCATGCCGCCTCCATCACTTCTTTCAACCCCTTGGACTTCTCCACAGCCTGTCTTTGCTCAGGGGTGTCCACCGGCATCGTCATTCCGGCGGCAGCCGCCAATCGCTCGACAGTCTCTGGGAAAGACAAGCCTTCTGTTTCCATTGTGAAACGAACGATATCGCCGTGCGCGCCACAGCCGAAACAGTGATAAAATGACTTCTCATCATTCACCGTAAAGGAAGGCGTCTTCTCTTTATGAAAAGGACAAAGACCTGAAAACTCCCGACCCTTGCGGACGAGCTTAACCCGCCGACCCACCACTTGGGATGTGTCGAAACGTTGCCGCAGCTCATCAAGGAATTCAGGGGTTATTGCCATAGTCTATAGATAGGGTTTCAACTGACGGGTTCAAAGGTGAATCTTTTACCCTGAATTCTCAGGCAATTCGAACTTTCTTTTGCGTAGGCGAATCATCTACTTGCGGTCAGTAATAGCTTCTTGCTATAGAGCGCGCCGGGGGGCCTGTAGTTCAGCGGTCAGAACCCACGGCTCATAACCGTGTTGTCGCAGGTTCGAATCCTGCCGGGCCCACCAATCTTCTTAGGTATAAACCGGTCAACTGAGCTAGAGCTCAGCCTCTGGACAGCAATGTTCTGAATTGCTCAAAACCGCTATTCAACTGGTTTCAGGTGCAAATCCTTGTGTTTCGCTAACTATCAGCTTTGATGTTTGGTGCTCTGATCCAAACATCTGCTCAAAACGTTTCTGCCGTCTTAATTGAACCCAATGATTGATGTCCCAAATGTCAGCCAAAGGCTCTCCGGTGCCAGGCATGCAGGCCTGGTAGCTTGGCGCGCCATGTTCAGCAATCATCGTGGTGTACTCACAACCCTGTTCAAGTTGATTTTTCCATATCTTGTCCCACCATTTCTCATAGCCCTCCATATATTGAATCCATTCAGCAGATCGTGGATCAGGCACCTGTGGGCCGTGGTCATAGCCAACCCGGCATTGCGTATGGATTACATTAGGGATTAGGAAATCGAGCGTCGCATTCAAAACAGGATCCGTTGCGTCAACTTCCGCAACGCAATTCAGGTGAGAGTAGTCAGCACAAATCCTAATTTTAGGTCGGATATCTGAGTATTTGAGTAAAAAGTCACGGATGCCCCAAGGTGAGTGTAGGAAGCGTTTTCGATGGGTTTCATGGGCAACAACAAAACCAGTTTCTTTTTCCCAGGCCAGTACCTCCCGAAAGTATTTAGCTGCTGTCGCCCAAGGGAAGTTATCCCGCAGATCGTGCCCAATAACGAGGGTAAGAAGTCCCCCTTCTCGTCGGTCGCCAAACATATCATAACAAGACGCAACCTGTTCTTTGAAGCTTGCAATATGATTTTCCAGAATTGGTTGCAGAACCTTCGACCCACTTTCTTCTGCCAGTTCGTAACTGGACTCGAATTTGTCAGTAGGTTCACAGTTTTCATGCTCAACTGCCCTAGCAGTCAGGGCCTGCGCCATCTCTTCCGCAGGAATAGGAGTGGTAAAACCCGAATAAGCACCACCCCATAGGTCAAACTGAGCATCGCCAGCATTGAAAGCGCCGTCTGTGTAAATGCTAAGAGTCAAAGCCATATCATGTTGACTTAACATGGTTTTCAGCTTTTCAGGGCCAATGTAGAGAGCCAATTTAAAAGGCAACTCGATGCCATCGTAACCCAGCTCAGCAAGGTGTGGGATAGCAGTATCGACGCTATGATGTGGACTACGGGCAAGTTCACCTTCAAATTCATCAATGACAGCCCAAAGAGTCCGGTATTGCTCAAGTCTCATCAGCTTCGCCTTTCTTGTTCAATTCGTTCTTGTTTGGCTCGTCAATCAAGATTGACCATAATACCAATTCGACAGCCTACAAAGTTAGTTTGCGGGTCTTCGTTCATCGTTTCGTCGTTAATCCGATAAAAGACGTAGGTGACCGGACTTGGGCTTGTTGTTTTGAAACTAGATCAAATGATGGCGCAAAATACTCAAGCGGCCTTGAACAGATGCTGAAAAAAGATAGCTTGCTAACCAGTGACATAAAAGCACTTCAACTGGTACGATAAATGTCCGCAACCGGGACAGAGGGACGACCGTTCTGCCCAGGCAAAGGAAAGTCAGAGGTACAAATGACATTGGATGACAGCGCTAAACAAATAGTCGAACTGATCGTGGACAGCGGTCG
>CAJQQJ010000023.1 GCA_905480445.1 uncultured Alphaproteobacteria bacterium
ACTCGGCCGGATCCTTCCTTGGTTGTTCCTTTCAGTGATGGGCGTGCGATGGTCGCATGGCGTAACCCTGTTCAAACAGCGAAGGACATAGCCAAGTTTTCTGAGGCTGATGTTACAAAGTATGCCGAATTCTTCGACTATCTCAATGACTTTGCCGCTCCACTAAAAGTTTCTTTGTTTGAGTCTCCTCCCAGTCTTCGTGATGTTCTCTGTCGGCTAAAAACGCCTGAAGATGAAGACGCCTTTGCTAAGATTGTTTTGGGCAGCTTAAAGGACTTGCTGGACTCTCGGCTTGAGTCCGAACAGATGAAGGTTGTGATCGCAGCGATCTCTGTAACTTCCAATTTACTCGGTCCGTCGACACCTGGGTCGCCCTATATTTTGATGATGCGACCACTATCGCTTGCCTCTTCTTTGCCAGGTGGTGCTGGTTCTTTTGAGGATCCGCGAAAACAATATTTACGCGGATCGACGGGCCTGCCAGTTGGTGGTATGGGCGCGGTAACAAGGGCAATGCGCCGTTCTCTCGAAGCCTTTGGCGGTGTTGTACGCACTGAATGTTCCGTACAATCAATCGCCGCCAACAACGATGGTGTACAAGGCATTGAACTTGAAAGTGGCGAGTTCATCCCAGCTAAGATCGTAGTTTCAAACTTGCATCCAAAAACAACACTGATTGATCTCCTCGATTATCGGATACCCGATCAGAACACTTTTGCCCGTGTGGATGGTTTGCCTAAACGAGGGTCAGCTTTCAAAATAGCCATAGCCTTGGACGGCCTGCCAACTTTCGCTGCAGCACCTCCCGGAATGGAGGCGTCCTACAGCGGTTGCCAATTCAGACTGGCTCCTAGTTTGGAATACATGGATAAGGCCTATGATGATGCCAAATATGGACGTCCTTCTGAAAACCCGATCATCCTCGGGCTCATTCCTTCGGTCTATGATCCCGGTATGGCACCTCCTGGTAAACACATCCTAAGCGTCAATGTTTGGCATGCGCCAGTCGAGCTACGAGGAACCACATGGGAGATTGAACGAGAACGCTTTGGCCTTAGATGTATCGATATGATGGCGGAATATATGCCCAATCTAAAAAGCCTCATAACCGACTACAAATTTTTGAGTCCAAAAGACTTAGAAGACGAGTTTGGATTACGTGACGCCAACATTATGCATGTTGATCTAACACCTGCTCATATGTTTGGATTACGCCCTTTGGCTGGAATTTCTTCTTATCGGATGCCGGTTGATGGCTTGTATCTCTGTGGCTCAGGCACCTGGCCAGGCGGCACAGTGAGTGGCATCCCCGGACACAACGCTAGCCGTCAAATCCTGTCTGACCTTAAAGGCAAGTCTCGATCATGATCGTTGCAAGTATGGCCGCAATAAAAGGAATTAAGTTAGATGAACTCTGTTGAAGTTGTAGAAAGTCTCAATGCTCAATGGCCTCCTTCAGTTAAGACTGTCGGCGGGCAGGCGACGGGGTATGATCCTGAAACCAAAACACTCTCAATGTCTTTCGAAGCCAAGCCCATGTTTTGCCATTCGGTTGATATCGTTCAAGGTGGTTACATTACTGGGATGTTGGACGCTGCAATGGCTTACACTGTGATCGGGCCTTCGCTGGTACCATCGGCCGAGGAAGTCGCTGTGGCGACGTTAGAGATAAAGGTCAACTTTATTTCCTCAGGCAATTCTGGGCCAATGACGGGGACGGGGACGATCACGCATCTTGGGCGTTCGATTGGATTTATTTCAGGTAAACTTTACCAAGGAGACAGATTGATTGCGACGGCGACGTCAACTGTTAAACTCTTACGCATGAAGAAGTAGCCCAAAGACCAGCATACAAGCTTCTGGGGCACTTCATAGGAAGGACAAATCAATGGCAGTACCGACTAACTACACAGCGGATGAGCTTGAGAAACAATACAACGTCCGTGACGGTCGAGCGGACTATGAAACAACGGTAGTCCCGGATTGGACGGCGCGCAGTGCCGAGGCACGGGAAAAACTAAGCTGTCAAATTGGTTTGAGTTACGGTGCTTCAGACAAGCAGAAACTAGACTTCTTCCCAACGTCCGACAGCGCCACAGCGCCAACGCTGATCTATTTCCATGGCGGCTATTGGCAGAGAGGCGATAAATCAGTCTATAGTTTTATAGCACCCTCTTTTGTGAAACATGGAATCAACATCGTTGTCGTCGGTTACGATCTTTGCCCAACGGTTTCGATCACTACCATTTCCGATCAGGCCCGAGAGGCCTTAGCATGGATCTGGCGTAATGCCGAAAGTCTAGACATATCGAAGGATCGCCTTGTTGTGACTGGCCATTCAGCTGGCGGCCATATCACGGGAATGCTGATGGGAACGGACTGGACAATGCTTGGCTCTGGTCTGCCGATCGACTTGATCAAGGCCGGTATGCCGATCTCAGCACTTAACTTGTTGGAACCACTCCGGTTTACAACGATTAATGATGCGGTGGGCATGGATGAAGGGGAAGCGGACAGCCAAAGCCCTATGAACAATCCACCTGTAACAGATGCCCCGCAATTGGTCGTATGTGGTGGTGCGGAAACCGCAGAGTTTCATCGTCAATCGGACATGTACGTAGAAGCTTTCTCATCAGCAAAGCGGACTATTGAACGTTATTCAGTGCCCGCGGCAGATCACTTCGATGAACTGAATGCCCTGGTGGACGAGGCATCACCATTTTTTCAGAAAACAAAAGACCTAGCGTTAGCGACTTAATGAGTTCGTTGGATCGACTGGTGGCATAGATAGCGGCTTGTTCTCAAGACACGGTTCATACTGTAATGGCTCGAGTGAAAGAGCGCCAAGAATACCATGATTTTTACTGGTGACGGTCATCCAAGTTCGGCGGTAGCGGGGATTGGGACAGATTGCACTGCCGTTTTGGGGTCCAACAATCACCTTGAATAATTCACCTACTTTATATAATGAGACCTCAGTATAAGGCCTATTTTCCCGTCTGACATTACCGAATTAGCGATGGATTTCCAGTAGGATCAGTTATTTGCAACTTTTAGGGTTGGATATAGCCAATTTGGCATGGTTTC
>CAJQQJ010000024.1 GCA_905480445.1 uncultured Alphaproteobacteria bacterium
TTCTTTGACAGCCCAGGGGCCGGAGCCTCCTCAACAATTTTTTGGTGACGACGCTGAATAGAACAATCCCGTTCAAAGAGGTGAACCGCGTTGCCATGTCCGTCAGCGAACACCTGAATTTCAATGTGCCGCGGATTGCCTATGTATTTCTCAAGCAAAACATGGTCATCGCCAAAGGCATTCATAGCTTCACGCTTCGCAGCTTCTAGCGATCCTGAAAACTCCAGGGGCATATCAACTAAGCGCATGCCTTTACCGCCGCCGCCTGCTGAGGCTTTGATCAGCAGTGGATAACCAATTTTATCAGCTTCCTCACGCAAGAACTTCGGGTCTTGATTGTCACCATGATAGCCAGGCACCAATGGAACGTAGGCTTTATCCATTATTCCTTTAGCTGTCGATTTCGACCCCATGGCACTGATGGCACTCGCCGGTGGTCCAACAAAGACCAAACCTAATGTTTGGCAACGGGCTGCGAGCACAGCGTTTTCTGACAAAAAGCCGTATCCAGGATGGATCGCCTCTGCGCCGCTCTCCATTGCAGCGGCTAAGATCCCATCAATGTCCAAATAAGACTTAGCGGCCGGCGCTGGACCAATTGCAACGGCTTGATCGGCCATTTCTACATGCATGGCATTTTTGTCAGCTTCAGAATAAACAGCTATCGTCCTAACGCCCAAGCTCTTAGCAGTGCGAATGATGCGACAAGCTATTTCACCACGATTGGCGATGAGTAGTGATGAAATCATGAACTACTTCCTGACAGCCAAGACGGCTTCCGTTTCTCTAGAAATGACGATAGCCCTTCGAGACCTTCTTGCGTCGCTCTGATATCTGCTATCCTTTTAGCAGTGTCCGATCGGACTTCGCTCGATACACCCCCAGCCATATCACTGATCAGTTGTTTCGACTTGGCCAAGGCCATAGGTCCGCCCTTCAACAAGTGAGCCACCAACTCATCTCGTTTTGAACCGAGGGCTTCTGAGGAGACCACCTCGTTCAGGAACCCGAGCGATTTCGCAGTCATCGCATCGAAGCGTTCAGCTGTCTGGAAATAACGCCGAGCTTGCCGCGCACCCATCACTTGCAACAAGTACGGAGAGATAGTTGCCGGTATCAGACCGATACGAACTTCCGTGATGCCGAAAATCGCATGATCCGCACCAATCGCCATATCACAGGCGGAAATCAAGCCCATACCACCTGCCAATGCTGCTCCTTGGACCACAGCCAAGGTTGGCTTCGAGAGAACGTTCAGTCGGTGCAACATCTCAGCAAGATTGAGCGCCTCAGCTTCGTTTTCTTCGGGACTGTAGCCCGCGCTGGCTTTCATCCAGTTGAGGTCACCACCAGCGGAGAATGACTTCCCTGCCCCAGTCAGGACGACAACACGCACAGACCCATCTTGATTCAAGTCCACAAAGGTCTTTCGCAACAACTCGATCAATTCTGAATTCATTGCGTTGTGAATTTCAGGACGGTTGAGCGTTACTGTGGTCACACCACGTTCATCTTTATCTACAAGTAACATCATCACATCCTGAATATGCCAAACCGGGTTTCTTCAATCGGGGCATTAAGAGCGGCCGAAAGCGCCAAAGACACAACCCGACGTGTGTCCGCTGGATCGATAATGCCATCGTCCCAAATGCGTGCTGTAGAATAGTAAGGGTGGGCTTGGCGTTCGAACTGATCAATGATCGGTTGTTTGAAAGCTTCCTCTTCTGTTTCGGACCAGGTTTCACCTCTTGCGTCTTTCCCGTCTCTCGTCACTTGGGCCAAGACACCAGCGGCTTGTTCGCCGCCCATTACTGAAATCCTAGCATTAGGCCACATCCAGAGAAAACGAGGGCTGTAAGCACGACCACACATACCGTAATTTCCAGCACCAAAAGATCCACCCATGATCACCGTGAACTTGGGCACTTTCGCGCAAGAAACAGCTGTCACCAGCTTGGCACCATCTTTTGCGATACCACCCGCTTCCGCAGTTTTGCCGACCATGAATCCAGAGATGTTCTGGAGAAAGAGCAAAGGGATCTTTCGCTGACAACAGAGCTCTACAAAATGCGCGCCTTTTACCGACGACTCAGAGAAGAGCACACCGTTGTTCGCGACAATGCCAATCGGATAGCCATTGATGTGAGCGAAACCGCAAATCAAAGTGGTGCCGTAAAGTGCTTTGAACTCTTCGAACTCTGACCCATCAACAAGTCTGGCGATAACTTCTTTGACGTCGTAGGGCTGGCGAAGATTGCAGGGCACAATGCCATAAAGCTCCTTGGCGTCATAAAGTGGTGCGCGAGGTGGCAAAACAGCCAACTTCCCTTGCTTCTCCCAATTGAGGTGACGCACTGCTTCTCGGGCCATTGCCAAAGCATGATGATCGTCTTCTGCGTAGTGATCGGTCACGCCTGAAATGCGAGAATGAGTGTCCGCACCGCCTAGTTCTTCCGCAGACACAACTTCGCCCGTTGCAGCTTTTACCAGCGGTGGGCCACCTAAGAAAATCGTGCCTTGTTCTTTGACGATAATCGCTTGGTCAGACATAGCTGGCACGTAAGCGCCACCGGCGGTACAAGAGCCCATGACAACCGCAATCTGTGGGATGCCTTCAGCAGACATGTTTGCCTGGTTATAGAACGAGCGACCGAAGTGTTCCTTGTCAGCGAACAACTCATCTTGTTGAGGCAGGTTAGCGCCACCAGAATCAACAAGATAGATACAAGGCAACCGGTTTTGCAGCGCGATCTCTTGCGCCCGCATTTGCTTCTTAACTGTTAGCGGATAGTAAGTACCACCTTTCACGGTGGCGTCGTTAGCAATCACCATGCACTCAACACCCGACACAACACCTACGCCAGTGATCAAGCCAGCGGATGGAACGTGGTCTTTGTAAACCTCGTGTGCAGCCAACTGAGATAGTTCCATAAAGGGAGTACCTGGATCTAGAAGACCTTTAACACGATCACGAGGTAAAAGCTTACCACGCCCAAGATGTTTCTGACGTGCGCGCTCGTGACCGCCGAGTGATGCAATGGCGGACTTCTCACCCAAATCGGCCAGCAGTGCTTCCATCTCAGCGGTTCTAGTTTTGAACTCGTCCGACAAAGGTTGGACAGCAGATTTTAGTTTTGCCATTTTGTTTAAGCCGTTTGGTTAAAGAGTTCACGCCCAATCAGCATGCGTCTGATTTCCGATGTTCCAGCACCAATTTCATAGAGCTTTGCATCGCGCAGGTAGCGCCCAACAGGATAGTCGTAGGTATAACCATTGCCACCGAGGATCTGGATAGCATCCAGCGCCATCATAGTCGCCTTCTCAGCTGAAACTAATATCGCGCCCGCTGCATCCATTCTAGATGTCTCGCCGCGGTCCATAGCCTTTGCCACAGTGTATATGTAGGCTCTGGTCATGGACAAGGTCGTATACATGTCCGCCAACTTGCCTTGGATCAACTGGAATTCACCGATTGGCTTGCCGAATTGCTTTCGGTCGTGGACGTATGGAATTACCGCATCAACACAAGCTTGCATGATGCCAATAGGACCACCTGACAAAACCACACGCTCGTAGTCTAGACCAGACATCAAAATGTTAACGCCGTCGCCTTCGTTTCGAATGAGGTTTTCCTCCGGCACTTCACAGTCCTGAAAAATCAATTCCCCAGTGTCTGACCCACGCATACCAAGTTTGTCTAGCTTTTGCGCAGTCGAAAAACCCTTGAAGTCCTTCTCTATGATAAACGCCGAAATACCACGCTTACCAGCGACAGGATCCGTTTTAGCATAGACTACAAGGACGTCAGCAATCGGACCGTTTGTGATCCACATTTTGTTGCCGTTCAAAACGTATTTATCGCCCTTCTTATCCGCTCGTAGCTTCATAGATACGACGTCGGAACCTGCGTTGGGTTCAGACATGGCTAGCGATCCAACATGCTCACCTGAAATCAACTTAGGGAGATAGCGCTTCTTTTGATCTTCTGTGCCATTGCGACGGATCTGATTAACACAAAGATTTGAATGGGCACCGTAAGACAAACCGACTGATGCCGACGCTCGGCTAACTTCTTCAATCGCCACCGTGTGCTCAAGGTAACCAAGGCCAGAGCCACCGTATTCTTCCTCGACAGTAATGCCGTGCATACCCATGTCACCCATGCGGTTCCATAGATTTCTCGGGAACTCATTGTCCTTATCAATCTGGTTCGCGATGGGTGCGATTTCATTGGCGGAAAAAGACCGAACTGTGTCACGGATCATTTCCGTTGTTTCACCGAGTTCAAAATTCAAACCTGGAAGGTCATTGACTAGCATTTTCGTCTCCTTGTGTGAGGTCTGACCCCGGTTATTTGCCGTTCAAGCGCATCATCGTGCCCGTTGCCGTCGCGCAGAGTTTTTCAATTCCGTTCTTGCGAATGTAGACTTCGCCTTGAGTGATTGTGAGTGTTTTCCCGTTCTTAACGACCCAACCCTTAGCCACAATTTCTTCCCCGTCTGCCGGTGCTAACAGGTTTATCTTGTATTCTACAGTCAGGACCATGTCGCCGGGTTCAAACAAAGTAAAGGCCGAACACCCCATAGCATTGTCCGCCAAAGCGCCAACGACACCTCCGTGAAAGAAACCGTTTTGTTGAGAAAACTCAGTCTGAAAAGGTGCCAAGATTTGAGCCTTGCCGAGTTCCGTTATGCTCAGCTCTCCCTTGACGGATTGCATGAAAGCCTGAGTTGAAAACATCTTTTGCGTATCCGCATTATAATCCGGATTACGACAAACAAAGTCTGACATCTAAAGCTCCCCCAAACGATTACGACACTTAGCACTGACTTCGCTCAGCTCTGCCATCATCAAATCGATGTCTCTTTTTTGCTCTTCCAAAGCACCACGGCGTTCTTCGATCTTAGTAATCAGCAGCTCCAATTGGCCTTTCTCACCCGGGGTCTGGTCATACATGTCGATGACTTCCCGGATCTCAGACAAGGCCAAGCCAAGCCGCTTGCCGCGCAGGATGAGTTTCAGACGGATACGATCTCTTGGATGAAACACACGCGTGGTACCATTGCGCTCAGGCGACAACATCCCCTCGCCCTCGTAGAACCGAATGGTGCGCGTTGTAACAGCAAACTCACTCGCTAGATCTGATATGGAGTAGATCTCCACGCGCTTTTCCCTATTTGAATCACTCAATCTGAAACTAGTATACGTTTACGTAAACGTCAACTTGATTGAATCTGTTACTGACCTCGCCTTAAGCTAAGGATGAAACCAGGCAAACTTGGTCGATGCGGTTTGTAAGTGATACGCCGCATTCAATTGTAATCCCTTTACTTCTAATCCCTTCGAACTACCCTCTTCCGGTCAATGTATCTAGATAAAGTATAGCCCAAAATGGCCAAAGACTTCGACCGTGCCAAGATTGATAGAAACATCAAGATCTATCCCTTGTTCGGCTTCCTCCGAAATTTGATGTTCGTACAAGCGGTCTGGTTTCTGTTTTTTCAGCATCATCTGTCCGCAGCGGAAGCAATCTTGCTTTATGTTATCTACGACATCGGTGCTACGGCGATGGAAGTACCATCAGGCTATATGTCCGATCTACTTGGTCGACGCATTACACTGATCCTATCAGCGCTATCAGGTTTAGCCGGAACCCTGTGCCTCGCGTTTGGTGACTCTTTCGCGATCTTCGCACTGGCACAAATACTGATGGGCGCCGCCACAGCCTTTGCATCAGGGACCGACAGCCTTGCTTTATGAGTCACTTTCGGCAGTTGGTCGACAAAAGGAATTAGAACGAGAAGAGTTGAAGGCTTGGCGGTTTTCCTTCTCGGCGCTCGCGATCTCTGCTGTACTCGGCGGCTTCATGACGATGCTGTCTTTCGAGCTTCCCTTCTTCATCACCGCTGTCTCGTTCGTTGGCGTTTTGTCCTTAGCTCTTGCCTTTACTGAACCACCAAGGTCTGGCGCTTCCTTTTCTCAAGGCAACGAAATTCTAAGGTTAAGAACTTTAGGGAAGTCACTCACAGAGCCCTTATTGATCTGGTTCTTCGCTCTTACTGTTGTGATGTATATCTTCAGCCACGTGCCTTACGTCTTTGGTCAACCCTTCATCCAAGAAGCGTTAAGAACTTCGGGACTAGATGGCGAAGCCCCAATCGTTAGCGGAATCGTTACAGCCGTCATGATGTTGACGTCCGTGGGCACATCTTTGTTTGCACTGAAACTCAGGAAGAAACTGGGTCTAACAGCCATCTTGCTGACGGCCTTTTCAATCCAGATTGCTTTGGTAATTGTCTTGACGCTCACCAACGAGATGTTGGCAATCGCGGTTTTACTCCTGCGGATGGTGCCAAACTCATTATCCAAACCCTTCATTTCTGCCCATATCCAACCTCTACTCGATGATATGAGCAGAGCCACGTATGTTTCACTGCAAAGTTTCTGTGGTCGCTTGGTTTTTGCTGGAACGCTATTCTTTGCATCAAAATTCACTTCCACAGAAAGCCAGATGAGTTATTCGGAGATACAAGCTGTTCTGGGATGGTATTCAATTTGCGGGCTTCTAGCTCTTGTGCTCCTGGCTGTCTCTGCCTGTCATCTGTTCAACAAAGGCGCTGACCAATAGCAGCTAAGCATCTCGCCAATAGTTGTTAGCGGCTGACACAGTTTGAAAATTAGTAGCAACAACTTGCGATGAGGCGATCAAAGCTGCGAAATCAGCAGCATAATCTGGGCGTAGTTTGCCGCGGACATCGTCATCTGGTTGGGTCTTCTTCACAGCCATACGAGAGAGTTTGATGGCCAACTCATAGCCCTCTTCCGGCGTTTCAGTAATCAGGCTTGGTAACCAGGACATCTCTTTTCCTTTTCGCAAATATTGTTCATCATTGTTAAGGGTTCAACCAAACTCAGCCGCAACCCTTTCGATCGTTTTCACTATTTGGACCCAATAGAACGGATCAATCGCATCTTTGTTTTCTAAAACGGAGAAGAATGACACGGAGACGCTGGTCTCTAAGTTCGCCAGCAAAAACTGTCCCCCATACCCGCCATGGCCAATCCAAACATCGTTAGTCATAGTTTGATTAGAGTAGCGGCAAATATCCTTCGGTGGCGGAAGACTAGGCCCGGGATGTTTCAGAGACTGTTCAATAAAATCTGCATTCCCTACATTTCGGCCCTTAACGCCCGTTCCACGTCTCACAAAGAGTTGCCCAAATCTAGCCAAGTCTCTTGCGTTCAGGCAAACACCACCATCAACAACTGGAAAACCTTGGCGGTCCGTATGCATGTACCAGTTGCCTTCAATACCGGTCGCTTCGACAATTTCCAAGATCCACTGACGCAATGGCTTCCCGCTTACTTCTTCACAAAGCCAGGCAAGCACGTCGGTGTTAGCAGACTTATAAAGTGCATGACCTGTTATGTTTTCTAAAGAACCATTGGTTGGAGCCGTGATCGTTGCCAAGAACTCTTGCATCGACGGTTCTTGCTGCCCCTCCTCCGGCAATCGCCAACCAATTGCGAGCTCTTGTGCATAACTACCAGTATGTGGATCGCTATAATCTTCTTGATAGGAATTCTCGATATCCATGTTTGCCACTTGTTGGACAGTGGCATCTGAATAACCAGAGCCAATCCCAGGCAAGTATTCAGAGATCTTGGCATCCATGTTTACTTTACCCGCCGCAACGAGCTCACCCAGAATCAAATTCAATGTCATCTTGGAGATCGACATAATGGTGTGAGGATGGTTAGCTGAAAAGTCGGGTGCGTATTTCTCGTAAAGTAATGCCTGGTCCTTAATCACAACCATTGCACAAAAATGGTCCGTTGATGTGAGGGCTTGAACGTCTGGGTCTTCGCCAATTCTGCGATCGGCATCATGCGTGAGAGCCAAAACATGATCGGATCTGAAGTTCAAACCATAGCGCGCCAAGCGATGTAAGTTTTGAAAGCCATGACGGCGAGTGTCAGGCAAATTCCAGCGAGCTTTGTTATCATCTCTTGTAACTAGATCAAGATTTGGAAAAGTTTGCAGGTCGGACATCGTTAAACACCTCTTATCTTTTTAAGTTCCGCCTCTGCAAAATCCTGGCGGACTTTGCCTAACCCAACCAACGCAGAGGCAACGGCACCAATCTCAACGCCTACAGCTCCCGCAGCAATCGCAACGTTACGGGCATGCAGCGCCATATGACCCTTTTGAATACCCACAGTAGCCAAAGCTTTGAGTGCACCGAAGTTTTGCAACAACCCCACAGCGACAATCACGCGAGCCAAACGGTCCGCGCTTTTGATTTTCATGATCTCAAGGTTAGTTTGCGCCACAGGATGGGCTTTGGTCGCGCCACCAACGATACCAACGGCCATCGGTAACTCTAACTCACCGACCAGGTTTCCTGCATCATCTCCAAGCCAGCGGGAGAGAGCTCGATATTGCCCGTCTCTGGCCGCATAAGCATGCGCCCCTGACTCCAAGGCTCGCGTATCATTGCCAGTCGCAAGTGCGACCGCTGAAATGCCGTTCATGATGCCCTTGTTGTGTGTCGCTGCTCGATATGGATCTGACCATGCAAACTCAGCGGCGTCCAGTATGGCTTCGCGTACTTTCATTCCACCAATTGCTTCCGCATTGAACAGGACGGTCGCTTTCACGAGGCGTTTATCAGCCAAGTTAGAAAGAATACGCAGTAAAGTCCTGCCACCAGTCCATTCAGCAATCTTAGGCGCCAAAGCCTCAGCCATAGTATTTACGGCATTGGCACCCATAGCGTCCAACACATTGACGATGATGTGGACAATCAGCATTGCGCCACGTTCCGTATCAATCACCCTACACTCGACGTTACTCAACCCACCGCCTAAGGAAAGCAGAACTGGATCAAGGCCATCGCACAAGGTTTTGATGTCCGCCTTTCGATCAAGAACTTTGCTTTTCGCAGCAAAGGGTTCTTGCAAATCCAAAACTTGAATCTGGGCAATCATGAGTGGTTCTGTTGCCTCTGACTTGACACCACCTGTGTCGTAGCATTGTTTCGCAGAGTTACAGACAGCGGCCACAACCGAAGATTCTTCAGTTGCCATTGGTACCAGCACATCTTCGCCATCAACCCGGACGTTTGTAGCCAACCCTAAGGGAATTGGCATGGTTCCAATAGCGTTTTCAACCATGTGATCGGCTAGCTCACCGAAGGGTTCGGAGGTCGATTGCAGCACTGAAATACTTTTGTTGGAAAGCTGTAATTCTCTTAACCGCGCGGCCAACTCAAGCTTGTGAAACCCAGATAGCCGTGAGGTCATTTTAGGAGCTCTGCACCGGGCCAGAGATCTGGGCGACATCGCATATATTGATCGGAATAAGGTGTTTCAGCGCCCAACTCCAAAGCGGCATGCCAAGCCCAACGTGGATTGAACATGGCACCACGCGCTAGCATGACCATATCGGCTTGGCCATCTGCAATAATCTCATTGGCCTGTTTTGCCGTGACAATCATCCCCACAGCCCAAGTCTGAATACCAACCTCTCGCTTAACTGCTTCGGCAAAAGCCACTTGATAACCTGGACCAACTTTGATCTTTTGCTCTGCATGAAGTCCGCCGGATGAAACGTCAATAAAATCACAACCTAACTCTTTGAGCGCTGTGCAAATCTTTATGGTGTCAGCCAACTCTAAACCACCCTCAACCCAATCCACAGCCGACAAACGAACGCCAAGCGGTAGGTGATCTGGAATTTCTACACGCATAAGCTCAAAGGTCTCCAGTAACAACCGCATACGATTTTCCAAACTGCCACCGTAACCGTCCTCTCGTTTATTAGACAAGGGCGACAAGAACTGGTTCATGAGATAGCCATGCGCTGCATGAAGCTCGAAAAGATCAAAACCCAATCGAACCGCTCGCTTAGTACTGCCCACGAATTGCTGTTTGATTTCTCTGATTCCAGCATCGTCCAGAGCTTGCGGCGTATGCCATTCACCGTAAGGAATCGCTGATGCGCTTACAGTTTGCCAGGCGCCATCATCGGCTGGCAAAGACTGGCCGCCTTTCAAAGGCACATGCACGGAGGCTTTGCGGCCTGCATGTGCAATCTGAATGGCCAGTTTACTGACACCCCATTCCCGGCAGAAATCCACAGTACGTTTCAGTCCTGCTTCGGTTTCATCATCACATAGAGCCAAGCATCCTTTGGTAATCCGCCCCTGAAGCGACACGTGAGTCGCTTCGGCCATCACAAGGCCAGCGGCGCCCATAGAGTATTGTCCGAGGTTCATCAGGTGCCAATCGCCTGCTACTCCATTGTCTGGGGCTGCATACTGGCACATTGGTGCTATGGCTATTCTGTTTGGAATTTCGACCGAACGAACCTTGATCGGTTCAAATAAAGGAACTGACATGCAAATTTTCTCTTTATAAAAATGATTAAGCAAGTTTGTAGACGAGACCATCAGTGGCTGTCGACAAGGGGCTGTAGCGTTCAGTCACCAAAGGATCATGCCCCGGTACCACGCGCGTTTCGTCACCATCAGCCATCGCAGTTAGAGTGTTGTACCCTTCCAGCATCTCTTCTAGATTAGCAACAATGGGAAATGGTTTCTTCTTCTCATAGTTCTCATAAAAATGAGCAGCATCTGAAGCCAGAACAAGCGGGCCACTGTCTGTCATAACTCTGACCGATTGGAGCCCTTTGGAATGACCACCAATCTTGTGAACTGTAACCCCGGGTGCAACTTGTGCATCGCCATCATGAAAACGAGCTTTGCCAGTGTAGACCTTTTTGATCATGGAGCAGATATGGTCAGCAGTGAAAGGTTCGCGCAAATGATCATGGCACATACAACGCCCTGTCGCGTATTCCATCTCAGCATCTTGGAGATGGAAATTAGCTGCTGGAAAGTCGTCCAGTGTGCCTGCATGATCATAGTGGAGATGCGTGACAATCACGTCCGACAGGGTCTCTGCGTCAACATCGAGACGCGCTAATGCCTCTCTCGGTAGTAAAGTGATCTCTCGCCCTCGGGCCACACCTTCTTTGTAATTGTAGCCAGTATCAACGAGGATAGTCCGGTTCTCATTACGGATCAGCCAAACAAAGTAATCAATCTTGTGCGGCAGATCATGCGCATCGTCGAAAATGAAAGAATCTTTTCGGGTTCTATTGTTTCGAAAGCCATACTTAAGCG
>CAJQQJ010000025.1 GCA_905480445.1 uncultured Alphaproteobacteria bacterium
TGAAAAAATTGACGTCAAACATATTCAAAGCTTAGGCGCTGATCCGAAAACACTTGAAGCCCACGACTTCGTAGAAGTTTCACCAGCAACAATGGCCCAAGCAACTTTGCTGGGCGATCATATACAAAAAGTTGGAGGGACGGGCTTGTTTGTAGACTATGGTTACAGGCAAGCTGAAGGCTACAACTCCTTTCAGGCAGTCAAGCAGCATCAAAAACACGAGCCATTGACTGAAGTTGGTACAGCAGACTTAACCGCGCATGTCGATTTTCATGCTTTGAGCAAAGCATTTAGCAAACGAGGGTTGCAAACCTTCGGACCAAGTGAACAAGGCGAGTTTCTTCTGGCATTGGGTCTTGAAGAAAGGCTGTCAAAACTCATGCAAAAGGCAAATGCAGCTCAAGAACAAGAAGCCCGTCAGGGCGCCAAACGCCTTGTTGATCCCGATCAAATGGGTCAGCTGTTCAAAGTACTAGCGGTGTCGTCCTCACCGGCCACCCCAGCTGGGTTTCCAATCTGAGATAAAATGATCAATGAAAACAAAACCTTTTCTCGCCAACAACCTTTCTAAACTGAAAGCCTGCAGTCACGCCTTTTGGGGTCGCCGTGGCGGGCAATCAAAGGATAGCAAAGGCAGACCTGACGATTTGAACATGGGTTTTCTCCACGCGGAAGACACAAGGGAGGTGTTGGCCAATCGTGATCAAGTTATGGCGGGCCTAACCTCACCCAAGTCAATACTCGTAACGCCAAAGCAAATTCATTCCTCTATCGTGCACATTGTCACTGAACTCTGGGACAACTTGGCCGCGCCAGACGGTGATGCGGTTGTCACTAACAAACCCGGTTTGGCTATGGGGATCTTGACGGCTGATTGTGGCCCACTGCTGTTTTGTGATCCAGTCAACAAGGTCGTTGGCGCAACACATGCCGGTTGGCGCGGGGCAGAAGCTGGCATTGCGCAAAAAACCGTTGAAGCTATGGAAAGTTTAGGCGCCGAACGAAGCGCAATTCTCGTTGCCTTAGGTCCTTGTATTGCGCAGGCCTCATATGAAGTCGGACCAGAGTTTCCAACCGCCTTCGTTGAGAAAGACCCAAACAACGGCGATCTTTTTGTTCCCAGCATAAAGGAAAACCATTGGATGTTTGACCTTAAAGAGTTCATCAGGAGAGATCTGGAGCGCTTGAAACTTGGATCAATTGAAATAATGGTGGAAGACACATGCGCCGACGATCACTCATTTTTTTCCCACCGCTACAACACTTTGAACAAGCTGCCCGAGTTTGGACGTCAACTGTCGGTGATCTGCCTCAATGAAAACTTTTCTTAGGGTCTGTTTTGCTTTTGGATTTAGCCTTTGGGTAGGAATCGCCCAGGCCCAAAGTCTAGACAAAAAAATTGGCCAAATGCTGATGGTGTCCTTCTCAGGCACTTCTTCGTCTGACAAAGCAGTTTCAGATGCTTTGGAGCTGGCCAACAATGGCCTCATCAGCGGTGTTATCTTCTATGCTGGCAACGTTAAGAATCCTGTCCAAGTCAAAGAACTGACGAACGCCTTCAACAGTACAAAAGGGGTGTTACCTCTTTTTGTTGCTATTGATCAAGAAGGCGGGAAAGTTCAAAGACTGCGCACGAAAAATGGCCATAAGTCATACCCTTCCGCCCGCTCCTTCGGACTCAAAGGTTCTTTAGAGAAAGCATATGAAAGCTATTTCGAGATGGCTTGCATGCTGAACTTCGCAGGCTTTAACTTAAATTTCGGCCCGGTTGCTGATTTACATTCCAACAAAAGTGCAATCATTGGAAAATTGGATCGTGCCTACTCTTCTGACCCCTCACAAGTGATCGCCTTTGCCTCTAGTTTCGTCCAAGCGCACCGTGATTGTGGCATCATTACTAGCCTTAAACACTTTCCTGGTCACGGCAACGCCCTCAAAGACAGCCATAAGGGTTTTGTCGATGTAACAGCGGACTGGACGACTGAGGAGTTGCTGGTTTTTGAAGCCCTTATTGCATCCGACTATGCTGACATGATGATGATCGCACACGTCTTTCACCGAGGGCTCGACCCTGATCATCCCGCATCCCTTTCAAACAAGATCGTTGACGGGTTGCTTCGGAAGCGAAACAACTATGATGGTGTCGCTGTCACCGACGACTTGGGGATGGGTGCGATTAAGGATCATTATTCTTTTAAGGAAAAAATTCTCAAAGCAATCGAAGCAGGTAATGATTTGTTGCTTATCGGGGCTTCCCAGAAAGAAAAAGGCAGTGTTGCGGCCAATGCTATGAAGGTTATTCATGAAGCCATTGCTGAAGGCAGAATAACTGAGCGAAGGATTGATCAGTCCTTCCAACGCATTAAACGGTTGAAGGATCAGTTTTTAACGCCGATTATACCGCGAGTAAAACCCACGCAGCTGTAGCGATAATAGGATAGAGGGATAAGACAATGGCATTGCATTTTACTGAGGCTGAATTCGACCTGCGCAAAGCCACTGTTGTACAGCAATTGGAAGCCAAAGGTTTGGATGGCATTTTGCTGTTTCGCCAAGAGTCTCAATACTATCTCACTGGGTATGACACCTTCGGCTACGTCTTCTTCCAATGCATATATCTCGGGGCAGATGGTCGTACTTTCCTCCTGACCCGCTCAGCAGACCAGCGGCAGGCAGCAATGACGTCCACAGTCAAAGACATTCGGATTTGGCGTGACGCTCCTGATTCGATGCCAGCAAACGATCTCAAGGCGATTTTGACGGAATACGGCCTACAAGGAAAACGTTTAGGCGCCGAGTTTGACGCTTACGGTTTGACCCATCGCAATGGCAAGCATCTCGAGAGATGCCTCGCTGGTTTCTGCGAGCTTGTTGATCAGTCGTTCTTGGTTTCGAAAATCCGGGTCATCAAAAGCGAGGCAGAAATCACCTACGTTCGAGAGGCCGCCGCTTTGGCCGATGATGCCTGGGATAGCGCTAAGGCTTTGATTGGATCAGGTGTTGATGAAGGTCACATTCTAGCCGCCATGCAAGGCGCTATATTTGAAGGCGGCGGTGACTACCCAGCCAACGATTTCATTATAGGGTCTGGCTCAAAGGCCCTACTGTGTCGCTACTCAACTGGCAGAGGTATCATTGGTAAGCATGATCAGCTCACTTTGGAGTGGGCAGGGAACTTTCGGCACTATCATGCCGCCATGATGCGTACTTCTGTGATTGGAAAAGTGCCTGGAGAGCAGAAACGCATGCATTCAATTGCAGTTGAAGCACTGGAGGCCACCGTCGCTGCATTGCAACCAGGAAATCCGGTAGGCAATGCCTTTGCTGCCCATGCAAAAGTCTTCGATGAAAACGGTATGGGAGAGCATCGATTAAATGCCTGCGGCTATTCCCTAGGCAGCACCTATGCCCCTAACTGGATGGATTGGCCGATGCTCTATGAAGGGAATCGGACGATTGCTCAGCCTGGTATGGTTTTCTTCTGTCACATGATTCTTTTGAACAGTGAACTCGAACTGGCAATGTGCCCCGGACATACGATTCTTGTCACAGAAAAAGGGCCGGAATTGCTGTCGCGTTCATCTCTCGACCTATTGGTCGCAGACTAGAGCCAGCGAATCGTTTACAGTTTCGTGACTCCTTGTTAGAAGGCGCGCAACATAGACAAGCAAAGTAGCCAGCCCCATGAAATTGCTGACCGGTAACGCCAACCGCCCACTTGCCAATGATATCTCCAAATCACTTGGGAAGCCTCTCACACAGTGCAGCGTTCGCCGCTTCGCAGATCAGGAAATTTTCGTCGAGGTCGAAGAAAACGTCCGCGGCCAAGATGTTTTCTTCATCCAATCAACATCCTCGCCCGTGAACGATCACTTGATGGAACTGTTAATTGCCATGGATGCCCTGCGCCGTGGCTCTGCAAAACATATTACGGCTGTCATTCCCTACTTTGGTTATGCGCGCCAAGATCGGAAATCTGCACCGCGTTCACCTATTTCGGCCAAGCTGGTTGCAAACCTGATTACGCGCGCTGGCGCTGACCGGGTACTTACACTGGATCTCCATGCTGGCCAGATTCAGGGCTTCTTCGACATCCCGACTGACAACCTTTATGCAACGCCTCTTTTTGATGTCGCACTCAATAATCACGGCATGGTCGATGATGATCTGATGATCGTCTCCCCTGACGTCGGTGGTGTTGTACGGGCACGCTCAATCGCTAAGCGCGTTAATGCTGATCTTGCGATCATCGACAAGCGCCGCGAGAAAGCCAACCAATCTGAAGTCATGAATATCATCGGAGACATCGAGGGCAAGAGTTGCGTCATCTATGATGATATGGTTGATACCGCCGGTACACTCTGCAATGCCGCTGAAGCTTTGTTGCATGGCGGTGCCAAATCCGTCTCAGCTTACATTACGCACGGAGTTTTATCCTCTCCCGCTGTTGAACGGATTCATACCTCCAACATCAAACAGTTAGTGGTCACCGATTCCATTGCTGCAACGCCGGAAGTTAAAGCCTGTAAAAAGATAAAGCAGGTCTCAATTGCCGAACTTTTTGGCAAAGCCATTAGTCGAATCGCACACAATGAATCTGTGTCGAGTTTGTTTGACTAACTCCTTGAATCTGTTTAAAAGCCAGCGCATTCAAAGGGGCCTCTTTGCAGGCCCTTTTGTTTGTTTCACACATCCCGTCAAAGCACCCCTGGAGGCTTTGACATTATTGGAGATAATCTAATGTCAGACACAACTGTCATGATCGCAGAGCTGAAAGAGGGAGCCGGAAAGGGGGCCGCTCGTGACGTCCGCAATGCCGGCAGAACACCCGCAGTCATCTATGGTGACAAAAAAGACCCTATCATGGTTTCCGTGGATCCAATCCACCTTTGG
>CAJQQJ010000026.1 GCA_905480445.1 uncultured Alphaproteobacteria bacterium
GCCTTGGCTCAATTCAACAAGATGGTCGGCTTTTATGTTCGCATCTTTCGCATAGTCGAATGCTCCGTCATTGAAGATATGGCAGTTTTGATAGATCTCCACGAAAGCTGAGCCACGATGGAGCGCGGCGCGACGAAGGACTTCGCTTAAGTGTTTGGCGTTTGTGTCGACTGATCTCGCCACAAAAGTTGCTTTGCTAGCCAAGGCGATTGAAAGGGGGTTCAAGGGCTCATGTGTGGTACCCTTTGGCGTTGATCCCGTAACAAGGCCTTGCGGAGAGGTGGGGGAGAACTGTCCTTTTGTCAGACCGTAAATCTGGTTGTTGAACAACAGTACTTTTATGTTGACGTTTCGGCGCAGGGCATGGATCAGATGAGAGCCACCGATACTCAAACCATCTCCGTCGCCGGTAACTACCCATATGTTTAGGTCTGGCCGCGTACGAGCAAGGCCCGTCGCAATCGCTGGTGCTCGCCCGTGGATACCATGAATGCCATAGGTTTCGAGATAATAAGGAAACCGACTTGAGCAACCTATCCCTGAAATGAAGACCGTTTTTTCTGGCGGAATGCCGAGTGTGGGTAGCAATTTTTTCATTTGCGCTAGGATCGCAAAGTCGCCGCAACCTGGGCACCAGCGAATTTCTTGATCACTTGCGAAATCGGTTGGTTTTTGTTGGGTGTTCACCGGCTTATCTTTCCTGCTTAACAAGTGAATCGATGCAAGTTTGAATGTCGCTAATTAAGAAAGGTTCACCACGTATTTTGTTGAGCCCTTTGATATCAAGCAGGTATTCGGCACGAAGGAGTTGTCGCAATTGACCTTTGTTTAGCTCTGCTGCGACGACGGTTTTGAAACGCTTTAGAATATCACCAACGTCACTGGGAAGAGGGTAGAGGTGGCGGAGGTGTAAATGGGATACCGCCAGGCCATCGGTTTGCGCCTGTGTTACCGCTTCACGACAAGGCCCAAAGGTACCACCCCAACTGACGATCAACAAATTTCCGCTATCTTGTCCAAAGACGCTAGATACGGGATAGAGCTTCTGTGCCTGTTCTACTTTGTGGGCCCGCAGATGCACCATTTTTTCATGATTGAGAGGGTCGTAGCTAATGTTTCCGGTGCCATCTTCTTTCTCAATCCCACCAATGCGGTGCGTGAGGCCTTGTGTTCCAGGCAGAGCCCAGGGACGGGCAAGCAGTTCGTCTCGTGAATAGGGCAAAAAGGTTTCGTCTTCAGAGATGGCCGTGGGATGTTCGACATCAATCGCTTCGATTGATGAGATATCTGGTATGTGCCAGGGTTCCGCGCCGTTGGCGGTGTAAGCATCGGACAAAACCATGACAGGCGTCATGAGCTTACAAGCCAATCGCCAGGCCTCGATTACCGTTTCAAAGCAATCAGCCGGCCCGGAGGCTGCGAGTACTGGCAGAGGGGCTTCGCCATTTCTGCCCATAACGGCTTGAAACAAATCGGTTTGTTCGACCTTGGTTGGTAAGCCTGTGCTGGGTCCACCTCTTTGAACATTGACGATCAAAAGTGGCAGTTCAAGCATCACTGCATAACCGATAGCTTCTGTTTTTAAAGCTATGCCAGGTCCGCTGGAACCAGTTGCGCCCATGGCACCTCCAAATGATGCACCAATAGCTGCACAGATAGCCGCGATCTCGTCTTCTGCCTGGAAAGTCCTGGCGCCGCAATCGAAGAGCCTGCTTACTTTGTGAAGAATGTCGCTGGCTGGCGTTATCGGGTAGGCACCATAAAACAGTTCTCTACCGCTGAGATGGGCCGCTGTAACCAGGCCGTAGGCTAAAGCTTCATTGCCAGTTACATTGCGATAGATTCCTGGTTGTGTTTTGGACGGTGGAATGTGGAAAGAGCGGGCTAGTGCTTCGGTTGTCTCTCCAAAGTTCCATCCTGATCGAAGTGCGGCTTCGTTTGCTGCTGCAACTTCTTCACTAAACTTCCCGCTTATGTAGTCCAAGGCTGGTTCAAGGCTTCGGCTATAGAGCCAAAAAAGAATTCCCATTGCGAAAAAATTTCGTGACCTTGTCGCAACCTTATGACTCACGCCAGCTTCCTTTGCCGCCAAGCGGGTCTGGGAAGTAACCGGGGCTTCAACCAGATTGAACTGGGCCAATGAACCATCGGTGAGTGGGTTTTGGTCTAGTTTGGCGGTTCTTAATCCTCTGTTATCAAAGGCATCAACATCGATGATAATTGTGCCGCCCGGTTTCAAATGTCTAAGGTTGGCGTCCAAAGCCGCGGGGTTCAAAGCAACTAATATGTCAATTTTGTCTCCCGGTGTTGAAACCTCTTTGGAAGCAATCTGGATTTGAAACCCGCTAACACCGGCGTTGGTTCCTTTTGGCGCCCGAATTTCAGCTGGATAATCTGGAAAGGTTGCTATGTCATTGCCCATTAGGGCCGACGACATGGCTGTTTGTGCGCCAAGTAGCTGGATGCCATCACCCGAATCGCCAGCGAATCTTATCACGACTGATTCGGCATTTGTCGTATCTGCGGTTTGTGTGCTCACCAATTAACAACCTGTCTATCGCTTGCTTAAGCATTAAGTAACTAAACTATTACTTATTAAGTTTTCCGGTCAAGCGGTTTTTCACAAATAGTGAATTTAATAAAAAAAGTGAACTGAGCTGAGTTTTTGTTTCGATTCACCCTTGACTCTTCGTCGCTGATAAGTAATCGTTTTATTACTAATTCATGAAATGTTGAGAGTTCTGTTTGTGACAGTCGAAAACAATGCCCCCGTCGTACTGCAAGTAAATGGAAGCCCTGTTGAGGCTTCTTCAAACGGCGGCACCTTGTTGGATTTCATCCGAGAGGACCTGGACCTGACAGGCGCTAAAAAGGCCTGTGACAACGGTGAGTGCGGCAGTTGCATTGTTTTGATGAATGGAAAGCCTACAAAGTCTTGTTTGTTGCCTGTTAGCAGAGCTGCTGGAAAGGACGTCCTAACAATAGAAGGACTAGCTCCTGAGGCGAGTGACATACAACCAAGCGATGACTATTCGGTCTTGCATCCAATTCAGCAAGCCTTCCTCGAGAAGGGAGCCACCCAGTGTGGTTTCTGTATTCCGGGCATGATTATGAAGACCCACAACCTGCTCAAAGCCAAGCCCGATCCAAGCAGGGAAGAAATTATAAAAAGCCTGTCCAAAAATCTCTGCCGCTGTACTGGTTATACTAAAATATTGGATGCCGTAGAATATGCAGCAGAACTGATCCGTGATGGTAAGAATGCGGACGGTCCAGAAAAAGAGGATGGTCACGCCGTTGGTGTGAGTGTTGCGCGATTAGACAGTCCAGGTACAGTGGTTGGACAGTCTATATATGCTGCAGACATGAAGATGGCAGGGATGCTGCACGGCAAACTCCTGCGCACCGAACATCATCACGCGCGTATTCTTTCCATTGATGTCAGCGAAGCTGAAGCTATGGAGGGTGTTGAGGCCGTTATTACAGCGGATGATATCCCTGGCACTCATTTTCTTCCTAACTGCCAGCCACAGGTTTATGTCTTTCCAACGGATCGTATTCGGTTCAAGGGCGAAGCACTGGCCGGTGTCGCTGCGATCTCCGAGGCTATTGCAGAAGAAGCGCTGAAGCGGATTAAGGTCGAAGTCGAAATTCTACCTCACGCCGTAGAAATTAAAGATGCGGTCGATCCAGCGGCAACGCCGATGTACGATCATTCTCCACGGCTGTCGAACCCCGAAGAAGTTTCATGCGGTGATATTGAGACCGGCTTTGCCAAGGCAGATGTCATTATTGAAAATGACTACACTGTGCCGGTGCGAGAGCATGCTCCCATGGAGCCGGAATCAGCCTTAGCTTATGAAAAAGATGGCAAACTGATCCTTCACACCGGGCTTTATCATGCCTTTGTTCAGGGCACAGAATCCATATCGAATAACTTGGCAATGAACCAGGACGATGTTCGCATCATCTGCCCTGCAATGGGGGGGAATTTCGGCACAAGAGGTGACACATTGATTGCTGTGACCGCCGGTATGATGACCAAGAAGACAGGTCGTCCAGTACGGATGGTCTTCTCGCGCGCAGAGTCTATCTTGGGTTCTTGCAAGGCCCCTTCAGTTGATATTCGCTACAAAACCGGTGCCACCAAAGACGGACGCATTGTTGCTGTAGACGTTGAAGTGCTTCACGGTGCTGGCGGCTGGGCTCCTTTTCTGATCGATCAAACCACAAAAGGGCTTGAGCTTTGTTACTATGAGACCCTAGGCGCCTTGCTGTCCCACGCGACAGGCCCTTACGAGATCGAAAACGTTCGCGCGCGTGCTTGGGATGTGTTGACCAATGGTCCGCGTTACGTGCCTCTACGGGGTACCAATGCAAACTACCTACCGCTCGCTTATGAATCGCAAGTAGATCAAGTCGCGGATGCTTTGGGCCTCGACCCGCTAGATGTTAGGCTGATCAATGCAATGCGCCCAGGAGGGACAACTCATTTCGGCCAGAAGCTGACGGAAAGTGTTTCGATGGTCAAAGAGCTGGAGCTGTTAGAACCTCACTATAGGCAGGCTAAGGAGCGTTTGGTCGAACGACAGGCTCAAGCCCAAGCGCCTTGGCTTCCAGGCTTAGGGCTCGGGGCTGGCTGGCGAAACATTGGTTACCTCAACACGACAATCACCGCTGGTGCGGAGCTTGATGAAAACGGCAAGATCCATGCAATGGCAGGAACGGTTGAGCAAGGGCAGGGACCGACTACGCAGTTTGCACAGATTACCGCCGATACCATTGGTGTCACGATGTCTGAGCTTCGTGTTACTTTGGGCGATACAGAGGCAGCACCTTATCCAGTGCCAACATTTAGCTCTGTCTCAACGGTCGGTACAGGAAAGGCTGTTCAGTTAGCTGGTGAAATTTTGCGAGAAAAACTCTTAGCAGCAGCGTCAGAACTGTTACAAACTGACCAAGCTCAGCTTTCTATTGAAAACAACTATGTTTTCGTCAAAGATAAGACAGAAAACAGGGTTACCTTGGTTGAAATTGCCAATTATTTCGCTGAGACAGGGCAGTCGAGCTTGTCTGAAAGTGAGATCAAGTGGGCGGGTGAGGCTCCGACCATTCTCTATGGTTATAACACCGGGCTTATGGAGTTGGATGTTAACACTGAGACAGGCCAGGTAAAACTCCTGAACCACGTCAACGTCTGCGATCCTGGAACGAGAATCAATCCTCAGGCAGTTGATGGTCAAATTGACGGAGCAATCGCTTTTGGCGTTGGCTTTGCCTTGACTGAAAGATTTCACCCGGACAATCCCGCAACATTGGCTGGATACGGTCTGCCGTCAACAAAAGATGTGCCACCAAAGGTGACAAGGCTTTATGTCGAAGACGCATTAGGGCGCGGGCCTTTTGGCGCGAAATCCATGGCAGAACACCCAGGCATCTCACCGATCCCAGCCATCATAAACGCTATTGCTAACGCCACGGGCGCTAGAGTGAAAGATATCCCAGCCACGCCAGAAAGAGTGAAGGCTGCCTTAACCAAGATTGCCGCAGAATAGCGACATACACAAGAAGACCTGCTTTTGGCGGGCCAATGATAACCTTAAGGGAGAAGACTATGACTAAAGAGAGTAAACTGATGACGAAGGGCTTAAGCCGTCGTCAGGTACTGGCGACTGGCGCCGCCGCCGCTGGCGCTGCCTATCTTGGTGGTAAAGCGCCTGCTTTCGCCGCTGGTAAGCACAAATTGCGCTATATCGCTTTCATCAACCGCAAAACTGTATGGGGCAAGCCATACGATTTCTTAGCTGACGAAGTTGATCGCCTATCCAACGGCGAGCTTGAGATCGAATATGCGGGCGGCTCTGACGTTATTGGCGGCTTTGATGCACCAGAAGCGGTTGCAAATGGTGTCTTTGATATGAGTCACTCTGCCAACTCCTATTTCGCTGGCGCAATGCCATCGTCAATTTCACTCGCGAGTGGTGATGCTTCTGCCGAAGAGCTGCATGCTTCGGGTGCGATCGAAGCTTACTCAGACATCTTAATGCAGCAACGTGGCGTGATGATGCTCGGTATGCCTCTTTCCGGTGTTGGATATGTGTTCCAGGTTCGTGGTGAGCCAAATGAGCTCTCCTACTTCAAGGGCAAAAAAATCCGCTCCATTCCTTTGTATGATCCAATTTTGCAAGCTTTGGGTGCGACGCCAGTTACAACGTCACCTGCCGAAGCCTATACATCAATGGAACGTGGCGTGGTTGACGGTCTTGGGTGGCCAGATATCGGTCTGCTTGACTTCAAGTTCTACGAGCAAGCCAAGTTTATAATGATGCCTTCTTTCTATCAGTTGCGTACAGCGACGCTCATGAACCCCAATTCTTTCAATAATCTACCTGCAGAGCTGCAAGTTGTTCTGAAAGAGGCTTCTGCTTCGGCTGATGCGATTGGTGCAAAGTGGGCCAAAGAAAAGCGTGATGCTGAACATGCAGAAATGGCTGCTGCTGGCGTAGAATTTGTATCTTTGTCTGACGCCGAATCTCAACAGTTCATTGATCTGACCGAAGAGAAGCTTTGGGCTAAGATTAACGAACTTTCTCCAGCTGATGGTGCGCGTTTGAAACCGCTTTTTGACGCCGCTGGATAAGTTGTTCAAAAAGTTGAAGCTTTGATAGGCGGTCTGATAACCTCAGGCCGCCTTTTTTCTCGTCAAAGCTCGTGACGAGACTTTCGACTGGGAGATGGAATTTTGTTTGCTAAGGTTTATCAGTATTTTGAACGCTTTGCCGCCGTGTTGGCGGCTATTGCAGCACTTTTAACTTTGGCTATGAGCTTCTGGGTTACCTACGATGTTCTGGCTCGGAAGTTCTTTGACATCGGTTCTCCTTGGTCGTTTGATTTGTCTGAGTACTCGCTGGTCTGGATCACATTCTTGGGTGCGCCTTGGGTACTTTTGCAAGACCGCCATGTGCGAATTGAACTGTTGGTTGATGCGCTGCCTGTTTTGCTGCAACGGATATTGGGTGTTGTTGTTTGTGTTGTCGCGGCTTTCATTTGTGGTGTGCTTGCTTGGCGTACTGGCGTTGCCGCCATCGAATATTTTGAACGCAATGTTTACATGCCACGCATTTGGCGTATCCCCAGGATCTGGCCCTATTGCATCATTCCAATCGGGAGCGGTTTGCTCTGTTTTGCGTTCCTTTTACGCTTAGGTCTTTACCTGACAGAGCGGGATCCGGAAGCAACTTTGCGGACCAAAGCCTCTGCAGGCCAAGAAAGTGGGGAGGTTTAGGACAATGGAATATGAATGGGTTTACAATCTAGCTTTCTTCTTTGGCCTCTTGATGTTGATGATGTTAAGCGGCATGCCGGTGGCGCTCGGCTTTATCACATTGAACATCGTTGGACTTTACTTCTTCTTAGGTCCAGGCTCGCTTGCTTTGTTGGCGACAAGTTCCTTTTCCTCCATTGGTCAGTTTACGCTAATTGCCATACCGTTGTTTATCCTAATGGGTGAATTATTGATGCGGACTGGATTGGCGGCCAAAACGGTTGAAGCGGTCGATCATTGGATCGGTCGTATCCCTGGTCGATTGTCGCTATCAGCCGTTGGCGGTGGTACGCTGTTTGGGGCCTTAAGCGGTGCTTCCATGGCTTCGGTTGCCATGCTCGGTTCTACCCTTGTGCCAGAAATGGCTAAGCGAGGTTACAAACCTGCTATGTCTGTCAGTTCGATTCTGGCGGGCGGCGGATTGGCTGTGCTCATCCCCCCCAGTGCGCTGGGCGTTCTGTTGGGGGCCTTGGCTAAAGTCTCCATTGCAAAGCTGCTTTTGGCCGGAATTTTGCCGGGGCTAATTTTGGCAGCGATGTACTTTGCCTATTTCGCGATCAGGGCAAAGCTGCAGCCCGAGTTGGCACCGCCATACCAAGCTCAAGTGATCTCTCTTAAGCAAAAGTTACATGCGCTTTTGATGGTCTCGCCACTTCTAAGTTTAATCGTGGTCGTGACCGGGTTTATTTTCTTAGGGATCGCAACCCCATCTGAATCAGCGGCCATGGGCGTTGTCGCAACTATGATCTTGGCCGCTTGTTATAAGCGGTTGTCTTTTGAAGCGGTCTGGAAGTCTTTGATGGCGACCATGACAACGACAACTATGATGTTGCTCGTCATCGTTGGGTCGACTGGTTTTAGCCAACTCCTGGCGGCAACTGGTTCAACCTCTTCCCTTGTGTCGGTCGTTGGCGGTTTGGATATCCATCCATTGTTGACTGTAATCCTGATGCAGGTCGTTGTTTTGATTCTTGGTTGCTTCATCGACACAATCTCAATCATGCTGGTTGCAATTCCAGTTTTCATGCCGATCATTAATGCTATTGGCTTAGATCCGATTTGGTTCTGTATTTTGATTTTGGTTCAGCTCGAGTTAGCGGGTATCACGCCGCCCTTTGGGGTTTTGTTGTTTGTGATGAAGGGGGTCCAGCAACACTTGAAAATTGGTGAGATCTATAGGGCCGCTTTGCCCATTGTGCTTATTCAGATTGCCTTGGTGGCATTGTTGATGATATTCCCTGCACTGGTGACAACATTGCCGGACCTAATGAGGAATTGATGTCAGTGAGACCAAAAGGCCATGGCTAACGACGAGCCAACGCCGCCGATAAGGCCAGTCAAAAGGGACGCTGCAGCAACAAAAGAGCGCGTCCTCAAGGCTGGCTTGTTTGAATTTGGATCCAAAGGCTACGGCGGCGCCAGAACAGCGGCCATTGCGAAGCGTGCGAAGTGCAATATTCGCATGCTTTACCACTATTTCGGTGGGAAACAGGGGCTCTATATAGCTTGTCTGGAACGCGTTTATTCCAAGATCAGAGCTGAAGAACAGAAGCTAAATCTCAAGGAACTTGAGCCGTTGGCGGGCATTGAGCGTTTAGTGAAGTTTACGTTTGATCATATGATAAAGAACCCTGATTTCGTGTACTTGGCAGGGGTTGAAAATACACAGCGTGGAAAGTTCATTAAGAAATTGCCACAGGTTGCTAACGCAGCAGGGACTTTGATAAACACGATTAGCGACATTCTAAAACAAGGTGCTGATGACGGTGTATTGAAAGATGAAATCGACGCTTTTCAGCTCTACGTCTCCATTCTCTCTTTAAGTTACTTGCATCTTTCTAATCGCCATACCATTTCCTTAACTTATGGCATGAAGCTCGATGACGAAGCCTGGCTGAGTGATCGCCGCAACCATGTAGTTGAACTGATTTTGGCTTATGTTAGGGCCTAGGTTTTTGAATAGAAAGTTGATTGACCTGATGACTAGGTTAGGCGAGTAACAAACGCTGTTGTCAATTCGCCGGTCGCAAATCATAAGTTGTTGCAAACAATCAGCTTCATCTGGATTTTAGGGTGCGTCACAATGTTCAGGTTTGCGGAGGCGACGTCAGCTGGGGAAACCTAGTTCGTGAAAGGAACGTTTCTTTCGCAGCTGATGTTAGTTCTGCATTCATGACGGAAGCCTTATCAACTGGTGACGAGAGCAGAGTTCGAACAAACATCATTAGGATCAGAAGAATGGTTTCAAAAGCAGTTTTGAAACAGCGAAGTAGATTCGAATTCATTGTCAAACTGCAAACAGCAAAAACTTTATTCAAATCGTTTCCCCTGACAAATCAGAAGGGTGGAGCAAAAATAAAATTAAGGGTTGAAGAAAATATTTACTATATCTCTGTTAAATACTCTTTAAGAACTCGGTATTTCTTTGTCTTGGATCGACTCTAAATAGACTGAGACCTCAGTATAAGGCCTATTTTCCCGTCTGACATTACCGAATTAGCGATGGATTTCCAGTAGG
>CAJQQJ010000027.1 GCA_905480445.1 uncultured Alphaproteobacteria bacterium
GACTTCATCCTCGCCCTCTGACAAAACAGAGAGCTTAACACTGGCGGACTTTTACTCCGGCCACAGCAGAAATATTCCGCCGCTTCGGTGGTGGATTATTGCACCGGCGTTCTCAGAAAAAAGTCTTATAGTCGAAGTCTACTCCCGAAGCATAGAGTTTTTCAACTATCACGGTTGACGATTGCACGAGTACCGAACTTTCACTGAAGTCATTGAGTAGGCTGACCGTTGGCTCAAATATCTTGATTTCTTGGGCACAGAAGGATTGATTGGAATAGTCAGGCTCTAATTGTTCTGAACCATATCGTTTCCCATGAAGCCGCGGATTATGGATTCATAGTCACTATCTTTACTGAAGCCGAGACGTTCAGCGCGCGGTGTTTCAAAGTGAGTGGGCCATCCATCACAAATTTTTTGGATGTGTGCGTCAGGAACAAACTTCACTTTAGCGACAACATCTTTGTTTGAAACTCTTTCGAGAGCAGCGAGCATTTCTTTGACTGTAAGGGTAAGACCCGGCAGGGTGATGGCAGGGACCATGCCCCAGTCTTCCGCTGGCAGTTCCCAGGCCTTAATCATGTTTTCCACGATGGTTGCAGGGGAAGTCACAAACATTGGTTGTTGATCGTGAACCGGGCAGATAACTTCATCGCCTTGCAAGGGTTCACGAATGATCGAGCTGGCCCATGTGGACGCTGCTTTGTTTGGTTTTCCTGGACGAACAACAACTGTTGGCAATCTTAAAGCACAACCTTGAATGAAGCCCTTCCGTGTGTAGTCAGTTACCAAGAGATCTCCGATGGACTTTTGGGTGCCATAGGAGGTTTGAGGTGTGCGCTCCGTTGCGTCATCCAGTACGTCCGGCATATAGCCACCGAAGCTCGCTACAGAGCTCGCAAAGACATATTTCGGGACGTTGGGAAGTGCTCTGCAAGCTTCTAATAGGGCCCGATTAGCATCCAGATTGACAGCCATGCCTAGATCGAAATCTTCTTCTGCGCCCGCTGACACGATGGCAGCTAGGTGAAAGACACCACCACATTCGTCGCCAACGAGCCGAGTAGCAATGCCAGTCTCGGTGATGTCGCCAGCATTAGTCAGAATTTCTGGGCCGTTCGATAAGGGAGCTTCAGGTTCGACGATATCGAAAAGAGTCAGTTTCGATATTGGTTTGCCTTCAATCTTACAGTCACGGGCCAAACGTGCTGCGAGCTTTTTACCTATGAAGCCCGCAGCACCAGTGATTAAGATGTGCATGACTAAACAAGCTTGTTACGTTGTTCGCCGAGTTTCTCGATGGAGGTTACCATTTCTTCGCCAGGCTTTAGAAAGACCATCGGATTATGGCCCACACCAACACCGGGAGGCGTACCGGTTAGGATTGCGTCACCGGCTTTCAGTGTAGTTGTTTGCGAAATGTAGGACACGAGTTGAGGCACCGTGAAGATCATTGTCTTCGAATTGCCGTTTTGTCTAGTTGTTCCGGAGATCACGCAGGTCATAGCGAGGTTATTGAAGTCGCCGACTTCATCTTTGGTTACTACCCAGGGACCGATAGGGGCGTAATTGTCTGGAGACTTGCCATGGTACCATTGACCGGCTTCACCCTTTTGTAGGCGGCGCTCAGAGACGTCATTTGCTGTGAAAAATCCAGCGACATAGTCCATTGCGTCTTCTTCGGATACCTTGGAACAATCTTGTCCAATGACAACACCCAATTCAACTTCCCAATCTGTTCGTTCAGAAGCATTGATTAGCTCAATATCGTCGTAAGGCCCAGTCACAGTGGACGTATGTTTTGCGAACATAACTGGCGTTTTAGGGATTGGGTTACCAGTTTCCGCTGCGTGATCAGCAAAATTAAGCCCGATGCAGATAAGGTTGGTCACTTGACCTAAACAAGCACCTATACGAGCAGAACCGTCGACCATTTCCAGGGAGGCCGGGTCCAATGCCTTTAGTTCAGCTATTTTAACTGTACTTAGGTTAGCGCCAGAGATGTCGTCGATTTTGCCGACGAGCGAACGAATATTTTCATCTGCATCCAACATGCCAGGCTTTTCCTGGCCGGCAGGGCCGTAACGTAATAGCTTCATGATTAGTTTCCCTTAATAACTGGGTGATAAATTAGTCTTCTTTTAGCAAAGACAAGAGCTAAGATGCATCTTGAATCTTTAAAAAGGCGTGACGTTTGAGCAGTTCTTTCGGCGGCCCCTGATCAAGCACCCGTCCTTCATCGATTAAGACGAGTTGATCCATCACTTGAAGATCAATGGCGCGGTGAGTGACAAGGATGAGCGTCTTTCCTTTAGCGAAGTCAAAGATAGCCTGGTAGATGGCTTTTTCTGTAGCGATGTCGAGGTTTTCTGTCGGCTCATCAAGCAAAAGGATCGGCGAGTTCTTCAGGAAAATTTGAGCGAGCGCTAAACGCCTCTGTTGTCCGCCTGACAGCCCGAGACCGAACTCCCCAAGCCAGGTGTCCAGTTCTTCTTTGCGTTGCTGAAAATGGACCTTCAAATCAACTTTCTTTAGAGCGGCCCACATCTCAGTCTCAGATGCGTCAGGTTTGGCGAGCAACAGATTGTCTTTCACTGTTCCGCTGAAAATGTGGGGACGTTGAGAAAGATAGGCACAGTGTTTTAGGATTTCTTCAGGACTGCTGGTTTTCGTATCAATTCCACCGAGAGTGACAGAGCCCGCATTAGTCTCCCAAAAACCAAGAATCAGATTTAGGAGAGAAGACTTACCGCTGCCACTGGGCCCCAAAATGGTGGTCCATGTACCTTCATCGAACTCTAGTGAAACTTCATCGAGAACGTCGGCAGTTTCATCATAGCGGAAGGACACAGAGTTAAAAGTGATAGGGTGGGGAGACTTGATCGGAGCAGCAGTCGTTTTCCTTGTTTCATCGTGATCAAGGATCTGGAAAAGGCGATCTGCTGCTGCTTTTGTTTTGCCCATAAACAGGAAAGCTGTCGGCATTAATGCCAATGCTTCAAGGGCTGTTAAAACAACAAACAAGTTGAGCACTAAGTGACTAGCTTTAAGATCTCCTTCACTGATCAGCCGAGCTCACTAACGCCATGATCATAATGATAAATTGAGTATGAGCGTCGAAATGAAGTGACAATCTCGGTAATTGATTATTGAAATCATCAATCAATCCATAATTATCGAACATGGATGATAAGAAACATTCCGCGTTCAAATAATATTCGAGATGCTTTCATTTCAAATATCAAGTCTGAACTCGATCGAAACCTATTAAGCTTAATTGAATTCTCTACGAAACGTTCAGACTTCACAAAATGACTCATCCGGGAAATGAATATGTTATCATGTTTTCT
>CAJQQJ010000028.1 GCA_905480445.1 uncultured Alphaproteobacteria bacterium
CAGCCATTGCATCAGCTGTCGACAACCTCGCTTCTTGCGGTGATCGTGAGAAGATGCATGTACAGGTCTTCGCATCTCTGTTTTCTGGCAAGGCCGCTCAGGCACGAAGCTTGGCCGAAACACATCTTCTGACCTATCCCAGAGATGCTTTAATAGCCCAGCTTTGCGCCGGTGTTTTTGGACTGATTGCTTTTTCTGGTTGTTCAGGAACCGAGGCACAGATCCGTGGATTCTCGTCCTGGCTATTGCCGCACTACGGTGATGACTGGTGGATGCGTGGCATTCATGCCGTATCCCTGTGTGAATCCGGGCAACCTGACAAAGCGCTGGAGCTTATGGAGCTTTCGCTGGAAAGCAATCCCCGAAATGCTAACGGCGCTCATTTCAAGGCCCATGCGCTTTACGAAATGAACCAGCCAGAGATTGGATTGAGCTATTTGAACAAGTGGCTCACCGACTATGATCAGCGCGCTCAACTTCACGGCCACCTCAGTTGGCACGTCGCGCTTTGGGCTATGGGCTTAGGCGAAACAGATACCATGTGGTCGACGGTCGATAAAAACGTCGGCCCGCATGGTTCAATGGGGCTAGCAATCAACACGGCGACAGACACAGCCGCGATCTATTTCAGAGCTGAGATGGCCGGTATCGAGGTTGCACCTGAACGCTGGCAAAAGCTCAGTTCCTATGTCGCTGAGAAATTTCCCAACCCAGGTCAAAGCTTTGTTGATATCCACGCCGCCCTCAGTCATGCCATGGCTGGGAACAGCACGGAATTGGCGAAGTTCCTAGATCATCCCAAAGGTTTCGCTGGAGACCTCGTTCACTCGTGTGCAGAAACTTGGCGTCTCATCGTCCAGCAGCAATGGCAGCAAGCACTAGCGGCGCTGACACCGGTTATGAGCCAACACGCCCGCCTCGGTGGCAGCAGAGCGCAGCGCGACATGTTGGAATTTACGTATCTGAACATCCTGATGAAACTTGGAAAAGCCCAGGAAGCTCAGCGCTTTATTCAAACGCGCCGAGCAGTCTTCGCAGACTCTGTGCCGCTCGCCAGTTGGCAGAACTAAAGCTACGTCAGCCTATTCAGCGAATTCTGGCATAACTTCATTGATGAAGAGTTCCAATGAACGCTTTTGCTCTTTATGGCCAAGGCCCATGCTGGCGTAATAGGTGTACTGGTCAACGCCCAACTCCTTGTACCGCTTCAGCTTTTTGATGCACTCATCAGGCGTACCAAACATCAGATTTTCTTGCAGCATCTTAGGGTCATATTGTTCGCGCCCTTCTAGCTCACTCAGTTCAACTGCCTTTGGGAAACCGTTATGGACGTCGCCCATGTTTCTAAAGAGGTTTTCAAACTGGCCCAAAGTTCTTTGGATCGCTTTGACAGGCACATCGGCATCGCTCGGTTTGTCATAGACTGCTGTGTGACGCATCATGGCGAAAATTGGTTTTGGCATATTCGGGAATTTGGCCATCGCATCATCAAGGCGTTGCCTGTAGAGCTCTGCCTCTGCCATATCACGTGTCAGCGGCCAAGACATGATGTTCATGCCATGCTCGACTGCCATTTCATAAGTAACTGGCGCACGTGCCGCCAGCCAGATTGGCGGGTGAGGAGTTTGAACTGGCTTTGGCACAGAGGTAGAAACTGGGAACTGCCAGAACTCACCATCGTGTTCGTAGTCGCCTTGCCAAAGTGCTTTGAGCGCTGGCAACATTTCATTCATGTACCGCCAACCATCTGATTGTTTTAGTCCAGGTTTCATGCGGTCGAACTCGCGTTGGTAAGCACCAGAACCAATGCCAAACTCCAACCTTCCGCCGGATAGTAAATCAGTCATAGCGGCGGTACCAGCGAGCTTGATCGGGTGCCAGTAAGCAGCTACCGCTACAGCAGTACCAAGACGAATTGTGCTGGTGTGCTGCGCCCACCAAGTCAGCAGCTGAAAAGGATCAGGGGCAATGGTCATTTCCAGTGCATGGTGCTCCGCTGACCAAACAATATGAAAGCCACCACGCTCTGCCATTTGGACCATTTCCAGCGTATGGCGCATGACCTGCGACATATCCATCTGATCATCCAAACGTTCTAAATTGACCGCGAGTTGAAATTTCATCTTATTGGCTCCCAAATACCCAACTGTTGTTGGCATCATATTTCGCCAGGTTGCACGTTCTTGTTAGTAATTTTTCGACACAAGGTCTATTTTTTCGCCAGTTGATCTATTTCTTGACCGTGCTAAGGATTTGGCCTTGATTGAAAGAAAGACACAACAAATGAAGACCGCCCAGTGACCGAAAAACCAAGCCTTTGGATATCCCGTAAACTGCCCTCAGCCGTCATCCATCGCGCTGAGCAGAGTTTTCATGTCCTTCAATTTGGTGACGACGTACCGCGCAGTGCTGAAAGAATCATCGAGATGAGCGCTAAAGCTGATGGGTTTCTGGCCTGTAACAGTGAGAAGTTTACGGCTGAGGTCGCGGCGAGGCTCGACCCGAGACTGAAGATCATCGCCAACTATTCAGTGGGCTACGACCATTGCGATGTACCAGCGCTGACAGCCCAGGGCCTCACTGTCACAAACACACCAGAGGTGCTTTCAGAAGCGACCGCCGAAACCGCGATGTTGCTGTTGTTGGGCGCGGCACGGCGAGCCGTCGAAGGTGACAAAATGGTTCGAACAGGGCAATGGGATTCCTGGTCACCTTCTTTCATGGTGGGGAAACAAGTTTCTGGTGCAAGGCTCAGCATCGTCGGTATGGGCCGTATTGGTCAGGTGATGGCGCGTATGGCCCGCGGCTTTGGTATGGAAGTTCACTACTACAACCGCAATCGCTTATCGCCTGAAAAAGAACAAGGCGCGATTTATCACAACTCAGTTGAAGCTTTGTTGCCCTTCGCCGATTTTCTATCTCTGCATTGCCCGGCAACCGCTGAGACAACAAACCTTATGAACGACGACCGCTTTGCTCTTATGCCCAATGGTTCTGTCTTAGTAAACACAGCGCGGGGCGCAGTTGTCGATGAAGGAGCTCTCATGGCTGCCTTAGATAGTGGTAAACTGGCTGCTGCTGGACTAGATGTTTTCCAAGTGGAACCAGGCGGAAATTCCGAACTTTCAGCCTATGACAATGTCTTCATGCTACCGCACATCGGCAGTGCGACTTTTGAGACCCGAGATGCTATGGGCTTTAGAGCTCTAGACAATCTTGAGGCCTTCTTTAGAGGTGAAGAGCCTGGTGATAAAGTTACCTAGACGATATTTCTTATACTGGCTCATGATCTTCTGACGATGCTCTTTCAGGCCTTCATGAGCCTCCTTCGTACCATCGTGAAAAGAACCAAACCACTTGTCCCAAGGCATTTCCACAGTGCCGTAATTGCACTCGAAATAGCGGTGGTGCATTTGATGAAAGAAATCGCCCAGTTCTACTTTCTTCACGCCACCGATCTTCAAACCATCGAAGCCTGAGTGAGACAAAGGTGGATTGAGAGCCTGAACAAAGAGGTGAAACAAGAAGTGCAGTGGATGGGAGAGAACAACAAAATGTATCACTACAGAACTGAAATAGAGCAAGTGCTCAACCGGATGCATTGAGATACCAGTCCAAGGCCCAACATTGACGTTTCGATGGTGCAATGAGTGAGCCAAGCGATAGAGGGGTGGCCAGTGGATCAACCGGTGGATCCAATAGAAATGTAGCGATGCCCAAATAGGAATGATGGCAAACCAAGCTAAAAACCATACAGGTGCTTCGCTAAATGTCACGAGCGGTGTGTAGCCGTTTGCCGCCGCCCAAAACCACAAGACCTCGTAAGTCGTCCAGATTGTTACGCCGCTTGCTAAGGTCCAAAACATATTGTCATGAACCTGGTTCCTAAAGGTGAACTTGCCATTGTTTTTGGCCATACTGCGCGGATCAAATTTGAGAGCCGCTTCCTGCTTCTTCAGTGTGTAGAAGTAGAGATGCAAACTACCAGCGACCAAGCAGATTAAAATGAGATTGCGGACATAGATCTGCGACACCCAACCCAGGGACAAGGTCGCCATTGTCTCCATGTCGGGCATGAAGAAGTTCCAAATCAAGATCGCAACAAGGATCTCCATCGTCGTGCCAGAAATCCAGAGCCAATAAGAGGCCAACCATTTAAGACCGGCAATCGGCTTTGGCGGCCAAGAAAAAACTGGCGAAGTTGGGATCGGCAACGAGGGATGCCAGTTCCACTCCGAGGCTGGGCTTTTTGGATCTTCGCTCATAACAGGGCACCTTTTTTCAAAGAGGTTTTTATCAGCGCTAAATCCAAATGGAAGCAGGGTCAATAAGCTTCGACGCGGCAAAGAAGAAAAATTGGTTGCTTTCGGTTCAAATGCTCCCAACAATAGAAGGCCTAATGAGGATTGAAGAATGCCAGACACCGCCATTGTTCCAACCTACGAAATTGAAACAGAAACCATAGCTGGTCCTGTCACGGCGCTGCGCAATGACAAAATTCCGGAGCAAAGCAATCAAGCCGTGTTGATGCGGGAAACACGCCTCGGCCCCACGATCTACTTTCCTAAAAGGGATCTTAACGTCGAGCTCCTCAAACACACTGACTTTCGCACATTCTGCCCTTTCAAAGGCACGGCTACCTATTGGGATGTAATAATTGATGGGGAAGTTCATTCCAGGGCTGCTTGGAGCTACGAGAACGCTTTGTTGGAAGCCAAGCCAGTCGGCGGCATGGTTTGCTTCTCCCAGAGCCTCCTTTACGAAATTGACAAGCGCCATGAGGTCCAAGAAACTCTGGCCGATCCCAACGAAAATCGCAGCGCCTTGGTAGACTGGTTACTGCGTGCAGCCCCCTTCTGCCCAACACCTGAAGATCTTACCCAGGAGCTCGCCACACGCTTTCTCGAGGTTGGCATTGCCGTCTCTCGCTTGTCGATCATGGTTTGGTCGCTCCACCCTCAAACCGCTGGCTATGGCTACGTTTGGAGCAAAGCGAAGAATGAAGTCTCAACCTTTGAAGCTTCTTATGAAAATCTGCTGCTGCCGGGTTACCAAAACTCTCCGCTCAAACACGTCGCCGACGGCCTCGGTGGCGTTCGTGTTCAACTTTTAGAAAAAGAGCGAGAATTCTCCTTCCCAATATTTGACGAATTGGTCGCGGAAGGCGCTACCGATTACGTGGCTATGCCATTGATCTTTTCCAATGGCACATTCAACGTCATCACCTTAGCCAGCGACCATCCTGACGGTTTTACCACTGCCAATCTTGGGCTCATCTTCGAATGCAGTGGATCGCTGGCCAGGTTGTATGAAGTCTTCGCGCTGAGAGGCAATGCCCGGTCCCTGCTCGAAACTTACCTTGGGAAACGAACGGCGTTGCGTGTCCTTGATGGTGAGATCCGGCGTGGTGACGGTGACATCCTTGACGCAGCCGTTCTGTTCTGTGACCTGCGCCATTCAACGAGATTGGAAACAGAGCTGGGCCGTGAAGACTACTTGGCCCTGCTCAATGCTTTCTTAGAGCTGACCACTGACACTGTTAATCAAAGCGGGGGCGAAGTCCTCAAATTCATCGGGGACGCGATTCTGGCAATTTTCCCGGCAGGCACCAACCCAGAAGCCGCAAAGTTACAAGCCGTTGAAGCCGCTCGGCTGATACAAAGAGGCTGCCCTAAGATTTCAGCTGGTAAAGAGCCCAGCGCCAGTGCAATTGGCCTTGCCTTCGGTGAAGTCACTTATGGGAACATAGGGTCCAAAGAACGATTAGATTTCACAGTGATTGGAGCCGCCGCCAATGTGGCAGCTCGACTGGCCGATGAAGGCAAAGCCGCCGACAGTGGAATCGCAATGTCCCATGACTTTAAAGATCTCTCGGGATTGCAAACTTTATCTCTCGGCAAACGACAATTACGCAACGTCACTGGTGAAACAGAAATCTTTTCAGTAGATGTTTAGCCCTGGCACAGGGCGCTAGAAACTGTAAGCGAAGACCCTTTGCTTCTCTGCAATGCCTTTCAGAGCCTGCTCCCCAACATCCAAAAACTCACCACCTTCCACTCGTTCTTTCAGGCTCTCGGAAAGCAGCAGTTTTTGCCCCATAGGCCCGCAGAGACCAGCGATCCTACTGGTTAGGTTCACATCTCGACCGATAACTGTGTAATCAAGCCGCTGGCCAGAGCCAACATTACCATAAGCAACCTCACCAAAATGAAGCGCTATGCCAACTTCAAATTTGAGTGCCTCGCAAGCGTTGTTGTTTTCTACCGCTTGCAAACCTAGCAGAGCGGCTTTTAGCGCATTGTTTGAAGCCACAACATCGCTCTCAACATCTCTGAAAATGGCGAGAATTCCATCGCCCATGAATTTCAAAACCTCGCCGCCGTTTTGCTCAATGGTAGGAACTATACAATCGAAGTAAGTGTTGAGCAGTGATGTCGTTTCTTCGGCTGTCATTGTGGAGGTTAACTGAGTGAAGTCTCGCATGTCAGCAAAGAGAATTGCTGAACTGATGCGGCTAACCTCTCCGCGCCTAACATCGCCAGACAAAACGCGACGGTGCGGCTCCTCGCCAATGTAAGTGCGGGTAACTTCCTTCAACAAACGATGAACCATTAAAATTTCCTGGCAAGCTGCGATTGCAGGGAACACCGACTTGAAAAATGCTATGTCTTCTGGCGAGAAACCATCCTTTGCTTTTGTGGCAAAGGAGAAGATCGAATGCATACCATTGGCCATAAAGTTTGGCGCACAGATGTAGCCGGTAAACCCATCACTCTTCAGCTCCTTCACAATGCCAAAAGCAGCCTCTTCTGTAAGCTGAGGATTGAAGAAAACCCATTGCCTATGTTCATGCGCCAAAGCAGCAGGAGATAGACGGTAGCCCTTTTCTGATTCTGGACTGTGAGGCAGGATGTGGGCTTCGGCGCCTTGGTCTTTGTTCCAGACCCGCATGGAGGCCAGACCTTCCGCATTCAACAGCCCGACGATCGTCACGCAGCGATCTAAAGGAACGTCGGCATTAACGATTTTCTCAGACAACTTCTGAAGCGTTTCATTGGGATCAGGCAAAAACCGCCCAGGCCCAAGCATGAAATCTCGGATGGCGAGAGCATGGGAGATCTTTCTTTTGTCGATCGACCGCCAGGGGTCCTCTTTATCGTCCAAAAGAAACTGCTCTGTACTCATTCCATCCATTCCAAATTTTATGCTTTAAATCAGCTGATTTTGGCATTAAATGTCGAGAACTGTGTCAGTTCAACAGTCCACTTCGCCAATTGATAGGTGAGTTTCCGCCAGATCCAAACAAAAGCCAAGGGCAAATTCATGCGCCTCACAGATTTCAAAGCCTTCACCTTCGATCCACATGGCACGCTGATTGACCGGGAGAGTAACGCGGTTTTCAATTCAATGGCTGATCTTGTTGAAGCTCGCCAAAAGCAGCCATAGAAAGCTAGTTCATGGAAAAGCTGGACCACATTGACATCAAGATCTTAGCCGAGCTTCAGCGCAATGGCCGGATCACCAATGCGGCTCTGGCTGATGTCGTAGGACTGTCGCCCAGTCCTTGCTTGCAACGGCTTAAGAGGCTGGAGAATTCCGGCCTCATTTCCGGTTATTCCGCCAATCTTGTGATCAGTAAGTTAGCGGAATCAATTACTGTGTTCACCGAAGTGACGTTAAGTGATCATAGGCCGACTGATTTCTCTAAATTTGAAAACGGAATAGCACGCTTTTCGGAAGTCACGGAATGCCATTTAGTCAGTGGTGGTTACGATTACTTGCTTAAGTTCGCCTGTCGCTCCGTGGCCTCCTACCAACAAACTATGGAGCTGATTCTCGAGGCATCCATCGGAATCGAGAAATACTTCAGCTATATTGTGATTAAGTCGCCCATCACCGGACGGGCGCCACCGATTGAAAAACTGATCCGACCTTAATGGCGACCTAGCTTAACTTCTAAACCGACCCACGATAATCAAGAAAGCGAGCACCATCATGGCCGCTGACATGATGAAAGGTGCGCCGGGGTAGAAGAAGTCTGCGTTTGACGTGAAATAGCCAAAGACTTGCGTCATAACCAAAGGACTGACAATCGTGGCGATCGCTTGTAAGGCAGAGTTAACGCCTTGGAGCTCACCTTGAGCATTATCAGGCGCGGCTTTACTCATCAGGCCTTGCAAAGCCGGAGTCGCCATAGAGGCCAATGCCGACAAAGGTGTCAGAACAAAAACCTGCCAAGTCTCCCAAGCAAAAAACAAGGCGATGAAGCCAGCGAAGTTGATGCAAATTCCAAGGATGACAACCTTGTATTCTCCCAATCGCTTGATAACAGGCCCCATTAGCCCACCTTGCACGATGGCTGAGCAAAGGCCGAAGATCGCTAGCGAGATACCGATCATCCTACCATCCCAACCATGTTGCGCAGTGCCATAATAAGCCCATACGGACGGGTAAACGAAAAAAGCCAGATTCATCAAAAACATCACGGCCAAAAGCTTGCCCATGCTAGGCAGCTTTCGAACCTGCCCGAAAGCGACAAAAGGGTTGGCTCTGCGCCATTCAAACTTACGACGTATTTTGTCCGTCACCGTTTCTGGCATCACAAAGTAGCCGAAGACGAAGTTGGCACCAGCGAGTACAGCTGCCGCGTAAAACGGAGCGCGTGCTCCGTATTCTGACAGCATACCACCAATAAAAGGTCCAAGGATAAAGCCAACACCAAAGGCCGCGCCAATAAGACCGAAATTCTTTGCTTTATCTTCAGGCTTGGAAACGTCAGCCATAAATGCACTGGCGGTAGAATGGGTTGCTGAGGTAATTCCGCCGATGAAACGGCCGAGAATCAACAACCACATCGTTCCGGCAACTGCCATCAACAGATAGTCTAAAGCCATAACAAAAAGAGAAATCAATAACACTCTACGACGCCCATAAGCATCAGAGAGCGAACCTAAGAAAGCACCGAACAGGAACTGGTTAACAGCAAAAATAACTGTCAAGATACCGCCCCAGCGAGCGGCGTTCGATAGGTCAACCGTTCCAACTTCCTGGAGGAGCTCCGGCATAACAGGCATGATCAAACCAATGCCCATGGCGTCCAACATAATAGTAATGCAAATGAATGTGATCGGTAGACGCACGTCTGCTCCTTTGGGGGTTCCCCCAATGCCCTAAAGAAGCATGAAGGAACTGGCAATGGCTTTTACAAGACAAACCTTGCCAAATTTGGCCCAAGCTGCCACAGCGAGTTTATGTCGAAGTTACCTTCCCTTCTCATTTTGTTCGCAGCCGAAGTCGTTGCCATGAGCCTCTGGTTTGTCTCTGCTGCTATTCTTCCGGACCTGCTTTTGGATCAACCGTTATCAAGCATACGCCAAGCCTTGCTTTCCAGTGGGGTCCAGGCCGGTTTTGTTGTTGGAGCGCTTCTATCGGCCTTTCTTGGCATAGCAGATCGATTTGACCCTAGGCGAGTCTTCGCCATCTGCGCAGTGTTGGCAGGGCTGGCGAACCTTGCATTACTGGTACTCGTGCCTGGATCATTCGCTAGCATCACCGCAAGGTTTGCTACTGGCGCTCTATTGGCTGGTGTTTACCCCGTAGGCATGAAAATCACTGTTGGATGGAGCCAAAAAGACAGAGGTTTTCTTGTAGGATCACTGGTTGCTGCTTTGACTTTGGGCTCCGCTCTGCCGCACTTCTTTGCATTTACAGGCGGTACTGACTGGCAGTTTACAGTTACAATCACATCGCTCGCAGCCATGCTTGGCGGTTTAGCTTGTCTGCAAACAAAACTTGGCCCGTTTCACCAAAAGGCCAGTTCTTTTAATCCACGTTCCATCGCTGTCGCTTGGACTAACAAAAAGGTTCGTTTGGCTTACGCAGGCTACTTTGGACACATGTGGGAGTTGTACGGTATGTGGGCTTGGATTGGTACCGCGGTCGCTGTCTCCTATGCCTTTCATTTGCCTGAAGCCGAAGCTATCTCTCTCGCCAAACTAACGACTTTTGTATCAGTAGCTCTTGGCGGTGTTGCTTGTATCTTTGCTGGCAAAGTCGCCGACCGAATTGGTAAAGCAAAGGTTGCAGCGGCAGCAATGGCTCTCAGTGCCAGCGCAGCGCTTGCCACCGCCTTAACTTTCGGCGGACCCGTTTGGCTAACCTTTGTTTGTGTCATGGTTTGGGGTTTGACCGTTATTCCAGATTCCGCACAGTTTTCGGCCCTGGTCGCCGATGCATCGCCACCTGAACTAGAGGGCAGCCTTATGACGCTACAGACGGCTCTGGGTTTCCTGCTAACCTTTTTTGTGGTCCAGGCCATTCCGGTTATAGCGAGCAATTTCGGATGGCCGTTGGTTTTAGCCGGTTTAGCAATTGGCCCGATCTTTGGTGTAATCGCGATGATCAAACATACCAAGCTGAGCTAGTTGACAAAAGCTGGCCGACCAGATTTACTGGGTTTTTGCAAATGTGAGATCAACGACAACTTTGCTGTTTTGATCCCCAAAGCCAAAGACGGGCAAACCAGTCGAGGCCGGGCCCGGCTTAGAATAGTAAGCATTTCGAACCTGCATATTTGAATGAAGTTCTTCAGCACTTCCACCGACGTAATGCGTCGTGGATTTTACGACATCCGCAAAACTCAAACCCTTGTTTGGCAACAAAGCTTCAAAGGTCTTCATGATCGCCTTAGTTTGTTCAACCAATCCTAAGCCACCATTTATGCTGCGTCCTTGCAACCAAGCGAACCTACCAGACTGACGGAAAACAATTGTTACATCGCCCTTAGTCACGATCTCCTCGTCAACGGGTTCCGTACTCAAGTGGAAGGTGAAATGAGCTCTGACCTTGTCTGACTTTGGTCCCGACGAAACGATCGCCCCTTTGTCGACCATAGGCTGACTTTCAACAAGCAGGCCTTCTGGTACAAACCAGTGTTCTGAAAGGCAACTAAAGCCTCGCCCTACTGCTTCTGTTACCCTGGCAAAGATCTCATCCAAATTGGCAGTATCGGCTTCGAGGCTAATCCAGAGTGCTTCTTCCCCAACGATCCTAATTTGACAGCCGTTGTTGTCGACGCGCCTGAACTGGGATAGTCCTGAATGACAAAAGGCATCGACCTCAAGTTCCACACCTTCATAATAGTAATGCGGCACAGGGATCGGATTGAGTAGGACCGCGTGGCCAAACCGACTTTCAAAAACCTTCAGCATAGCGTCACGGTCGCCGTCATTTTGATCAATGTAATAGAGCAGAAGTCGACGTAGAGCCGAGGGGTCTAGATCAGCACGCTTAAGAATTTTTTCTATGTAATCACAAACGATTTCAGATTGAGCAACGAGATCTCCAGCCGCCATGATCTGTGATTGGCTGTCCAAAGCAAGCTGGCCACAGCTCCAAGCGAAGTCACCATCTTTCACCAAAAAGGAGTAAGGCAAATCAATCGGCATTGCCCAAAGGGCCTCAAAAGGGACGAAGGATCTCATATCTAAGCTGCCATCTCTTGTTTCTGATTTTCTCAAGACATTTATGTGCCATAATTTCTAGCTAATCTGTGGCAGAAGAACAGGGGAGGGAAGAAGTAAATGACTTTGTTTCATTCAAAACAGGTTTTGGGATCGCTCATTTTTGGTATTGCTCTAGCCTTAAGCAACTCTGCCAGCGCTCAGCAACATCCGCTAGCGGATGTTCATATCCACTACAGTCATGATGCCTGGGAAATCTTTCCGCCAAAGGAGGCAGTCGCTATTCTCAGGAAAGCTGGGCTTAAATACGCCTTTGTATCCAGTTCCAGTGATGACGGCACACAAATGCTTTACGCGGAGGCACCGGATCTGATCGTTCCTGTCTTACGCCCCTATCGCCGTCGAGGTGAGCTCAGCACTTGGATGCATGACCCTACCAGTTTGGATAACCTCAGAACTCGCTTGAGCGAAAACACCTATGCCGGCATCGGAGAGTTTCATGCTTATGGTGACGATATTGAGACCGATGTTCTACGTGGTGTTATTGCGCTCGCAGACAAATACGATCTCTTTCTTCACGCCCACAGCGACGCCGAGGCCATCCATTTAATTTTCAAACAGGACCCAGGTGCGCGGGTACTTTGGGCCCATTCTGGTTTCGAAGATCCTAGCATGGTTGGCGAGATACTGGCGACCTACCCCAGGCTTTGGTCGGACTTGGCCTTTCGTTCTGACCAAGCTTACGATGGCGAAGTCTCTGCTGACTGGCGCGCCCTATTCGAAGCCTTTCCGGACCGCCTTATGATTGGTACGGACACTTACACACCTGAGCGCTGGCCTTACGTTACAGCGCATGCCGAGTGGACGAGAGAGTGGTTAGAGGATCTGCCAACTGACCTAGCCGAGAAGATTGCCTGGCGGAATGCCGAAGGGCTTTTGAAGGCCAGATAGTGAAGTACAAAGTCGCCCTCGCCATCCTATCGTTATCCTGCTCAGTTTCTTCAAATGCCGAGACTAGTCACGCTTGTAACAATGAAACCATTTCGTCCAGCGCCTTAGAACTAAAGCAACAAGATCGCCGGCTTGTCATTACTCCTAAACCGCAAGACGAGCCTGTTGGGAAACTGTTCAGCTTGGAAATACAGATCTGCGATGATGACAGTGTGGTGACAAAGGTTAAAGCGGTAATGCCAGCTCACGGTCATGGCATGAACTACCGCCCTAAGGTAAATCAGCTGGCCGAGAAGAGCTATCAAGTAGAAGGTTTGTTGTTCCACATGCCTGGCGTTTGGCTGCTTACTATCGAAACAAAAAGCCAAGGCACAAGAACAAAGTTTCAAAGCGAGCTGTTGATCAAGCCATGAAACCCTTTGCATTGGTCCTGTTTTCACTGCTCGTTTGCTTTGGTTTCGCACAGCCTGTTGTTGGTCAGGAAAAGGTTGAATTCACAGTAAGTGAATTGGCATTCATCCAGTCCCACGGCCCATGGCCACCGAAAATGGAACCGGACCCTAGCAACCGTTTTTCTGGTGAACCCAGCGCTAGCGCCTGGGGCCAACAACTGTTCCAGGATGTTCGCTTGTCTCAGGCTCAAACCTTGTCCTGTGCCAGTTGCCATGATCCAGATCGTTACTTCGCGGATGGAAAAGCGCGCAGCACGGGCACATCGACTGTTGATCGAAATGCTATCGCCTTAGCAGATTTGCGCCTCAACCGCTGGTTCGGATGGGCGGGGCAGTCTGATAATCTTTGGGCTCAATCTATTCACCCCATTTTGGATCGCCGTGAGATGAACGCCACAGTTGAGACCATTGTTCAGCGGGTCCGCCAAGAAAGTGACCTTGCAGCAAACTACACGGCCATCATTGGCAAGGGTCCGAAAGAGGAAGAGCCGCTTCGTTTGTTGGTGAACATTGCTAAGATATTAGCTGCATACCAAGAAACAATCCGTACACCCACCAGCGCCTTTGACCTTATGCGAACCCGACTTTTGGAAGATGAAATGATCAGCGAAGACGCGGCAGTCTTAGCCGGACTAAAACTCTTTGTTGGGAAAGGGAAATGCAGCCTTTGCCATTTTGGCCCTAACTTCACCAACGGTGAGTTTCATGACATAGGGCTGCCCTACTTCATTGAGAGCGGACAAGTGGACCAAGGACGCTACGGCGGTATCCGAGATCTAAAGGCCAGCGCCTTCAATCGTCTGGGTGAATACGGCGACGAACCCGCTGAAAGTGCCGCCCAAGCGCCAACAGCTTTTGTTAGTTTGCAGCATCGCAATTGGGGAGAGTTCCGGGTACCCTCCTTGCGCAATGTTTCAAAAACCGCCCCATACATGCACAATGGAACACTAGCGAGTTTGGAAGATGTCGTGAGGCATTACTCAACTATCGACATTGAACGTCTCCACGCCGACGGAGAAACCATCCTAAAATCGCTGGACCTCACTAAGCAGGAGATCGCCAATCTGGTGGCCTTCTTGAAAACCCTTTAGCCCGCGTTCAGGTTAACCTTTGAACTTCTTTGCTAAATCACCAGCGGCCTTTGTCAACAAACCAACATCACTGCCGACTGCAACAAAGGTAGCCCCCTGGTCGATGTAGTTCTGCGCAAGCGTCAAGTCGCCGGTCAGAACGCCCGCTGGTTTACCCTGAGCTAGTATACGTTTGATGCCATCTTCAACGGCAGCGTTGACCTCTGGTGCGCCTGCTTTTCCGAGGAAACCCATGTCGGCTGCTAAATCAGAAGGTCCAATGAAAACACCGTCAACGCCGTCCAAAGCAGCGATAGCTTCGATATTCTTCATGGCGTTGGCGCTTTCGACCTGAACCAACAAGCATACCTGCTCGTTCGCTGTCGTTAGATAGTCTGGTATCGTGTTGTATTTTGACGCCCTGGCTAAAGCGGAGCCAACACCGCGAACACCAGCGGGCGGATAGCGCATGGCCCGGACAAGCTCAGCCGCTTGAGCTGCATCTTCAACCATTGGAACAAGGATCGTTTGCGCTCCGGCATCCAAGAACTGTTTAATCATCCAGGTCTCACCAATCGGCACACGTACAACAGCCTCTGACGGACTGGCCGCGAGCGCCTGCAACTGCGAAGTGATGAGCGGTAGATCAGAAGGCGTATGCTCACCGTCAACAACGAGCCAATCGAAGCCCGCAAAACCGCAAAGCTCGGCAGAGTTGGCCGTGGCTAAACCTAACCAAAGACCGATCTGCAACTGGCCTTCTGAGAGTAAATTTTTGAATTTGTTTTCTGGTGCTGGCATGGCTTTTACTCAAATGTTTCTATTCAAAATGACAATCGACGACACCGTAAGGTCCGAAGTCTGCATGGATATGGCTTCCTGGTACTGCCTCTATCGGGCGAATGAAGGAGCCAGATAGAATAACTTGTCCAGCCCTAATTTGCCCGCCGTAGGTGGCGAGCCTTTCAGCAAGCCAAAGCATGGAGGTTACAGGATTGTTCAAAACACCTGCCCCTAAGCCCGTTTCCTCAACTTCGCCATTACGAGAGACAATCGCGCCCATCCAACGAAGGTCGGTGCTTTTGGGGTCAAGCTTTTGCTCGCCTAATACATAACCAGCGTTGGCGGCATTGTCCGAGATCGTATCAACGATATTTCGCGTTACACCAGTGGCAGGATCTTTGCGTAGGATGCGCGTGTCGAGTATTTCCAACGATGGGCAAACATAGTCTGTGGCCTCTAGAATGGCTTCTTCGCTCAAGTTACTGTGATCGAGATCAGACTTCATCACAAAGGCAATTTCTGCTTCGATTCTCGGTTGAATGAAGCGGCTTTTTGGTACAGTCGCGCCGCTGGCAAAATACATGTCATCAAACAAAATACCAGAGTCAGGTGTCGTGATATTCAGCGCTGCCTGCATAGCTTTAGAAGTCAGTCCGATTTTCCATCCAGTAATAATCCTACCCGCCGCGATTTTTTGACGGACAAGTTCGGCCTGGATTTTGTAGGCGTCATCCATATCAGCGCCGGAATGAGCGAGTGATATCAAACCTGTCTGTTGGCCTGTCTTCTCGGCTTCTATCAAACGAGCGGCGGCGGCTTGGGCTTCTGTTTCTGAAATCATTGTCGTTACTTTGTCTTCAATCTCGGGGGCGTGAGCTTTGCTAACTCACAATGAGCGTCAAGCATAGAAGAAAAATCAAGAGAGCCATAGCCTCTTGCCCGCGCCTGTGAAAAGGCTTCGAAAGCCGCGGCACCCATCGGCATCGGAACCTTAGCCTCATGGGCAGCGGCGTTGATAAGGCTCAAATCTTTATGGGCTAAATCAATCGTGAAACCGGGCTCTCTATCACCGGCTAAAACCTTGGACGGCCAAGCGATTTTTAGCTGACCGTTAACAGCCGTGGTGCCATAGAGAACATCTAAGGTCTTTTCCAAATCAAGGCCAAGCCCAGTCGCAAGGGACAGGGCCTCCGCATTAAACTGGCACGAAGCCACAGCCAAGAAATTATTCACTAATTTGGTTCTCACACCAGAACCAACAGGACCACAATGATAGATCGTCGAGCCCATAGCCTCTAACATAGGCTTGACCAATTCGAAGTCCTCATCGCTGCCACCCACCATAAACAATGACTCGCCCGTGTCGGCATGACTGGCCAAACGCCCCACCGGTGCATCGACCATGCGCAGACCGCGTCGTTCGGCTTCCATCGCCAATTCGTCAGTTGTGGTCGGATCAACAGTGCTCATATCCATAATCACCGTACCTGGCTTAGCATGATCGAAGATGCCGCCAGGTCCAGCAACAACTGAGCGAACAACTTTCTGGTCAGGCAGCATGGTGATAACGACTTCCGAAGCTTGCGTCAGTTCGCCAAGATCTTTTGTCGACTTGGCCTGTAGTTTCTCCAGCTCATCCATCGCCGCTTCATTGATATCGTTGACAATCAGGCGGAAACCTTTGCGACACATGCTCGATGCCATGGGGCGGCCCATTCGTCCCAGCCCAACAAAGCCAATTGTTTGCATTGTTAAATTCTCCCTTGTTTCATGAAGACAATAGATCGCCAGTCTTGCTTGTCTAGTGAAGGGTCGAAGTCACGACGAAGGCAACGCTAAGCTTTTTCTGGCATCTCGTCGGCACCTCCCCTAGTCTAGAGAAACGTAGCAAAAGGGAGTCAATGATGTCCGAAAACATAACCGCCGGCGGTGCGATTTTCGCACGCTTGAAAACCCTAGGCGTTGACTATGTTTTTTGTAATTCAGGAACCGATTTCCCACCTATCATTGAGGGCCTAGCGGAAGCCGCCGCAAACGACCAAGCCCTGCCGCAAGCAATTGTCATCCCTCACGAACATCTGGCTATGGGCATGGCACATGGCTATTGGCAAGCTTCTGGTAAAACGCAGGCTGTGATGTTGCACACCAACGTTGGCCTCGCAAATGGGGCTATAGGTGCCATCAATGCGGCCCATGACAATGTCCCCGTCATCATGATGTCTGGTCGAACGCCGACAACTGAAAAGGATCACTTCGGTTCCCGCACCGTGCCCATTGGTTGGGGGCAAGAGATGCGCGATCAAACTGCTTTGGTCAGAGAAGCCTCCAAGTGGGACTATGAATTGCGGGTCGCGGATCAAATCATCGATTTGTTGGATCGAGCCTCTGCTATCGCCAACAGTACACCAAAAGGCCCGGTCTATTTGAGTCTTCCCAGGGAGGTACTTTGCGAGAAAATTAGTGCCTCTTTACTCGAGCAGCCGCCTTCAATGTCACCTGCATCTACGATAGCGATGTCGGAAGATATAGACCAACTTGCTGATTGGATTGCAGAAGCTGAGCACCCAGTAATTTTTTCGCAAAGAGGATCTGGTACCGCCGAAGGGTTCGTCGCTTTGACTTCACTGGTGGATCAATGGGCGATCCCGGTCAACTCTTACTGGGCCCAGGCAGCGGCAATTCCAACCGATCACCCGATGTTTATCGGCTTTGAGCCTTCGCCTTGGGTTGAGGAAGCCGATTTAATTATCCTTGTCGACGCCTTGGCTCCCTGGATGCCAAATGTGCACAAACCGAGCCCAAAGACCAAGATTGTTAGTATAGGCCCTAGCCCGCTGTTCGCTAGAACACCCGTGCGTAACTTTCATTCGCATCTCTCTCTCGCAGGTGAAACAACATCAATTGTCAAACAGTTATCGCATCGGCTCACTACGAAAAGCACTCAGAGGAACTCACGTGTTCAACAGCGTTGGAAAGACGTTTCTACAAGATCAGAGGCGACCCGAAAGAGCATGGAAGACATGGCCCTAAAAGCGAAAGGGCAAACCATGACCAAAGCCTGGGTCGCTAAGTGCTTGTCTGACGCCGTTGCGCAGATCGAAAAGACAGGCCGTAAGACTGCCGTTACATCAGAACTCGGTTGCCCTCTAGCCTTCATGAAGGTCACTCATCACAACGGGTACCGCCAGGAACCCCACTCTGGTGGGCTCGGCTATTCTCTACCGGCTGCTATGGGGATCCAACTAGCAGAACCCGAGACTTTGGTGTTCGCAACGATGGGAGACGGTTCCTATATCTTCGCAAATCCCACAGCTTGTCATCAGGTTTGCGAAGCGCTGCAGTTACCGGTTGTTACCTGTGTTCTAAACAATGAAGAATGGGGTGCGGTTCGTCAATCTGTGACCGGTCTTTATCCCGATGGTTATGCGGCGAAAGCCAACGAGATGCCATTAACGGCACTGCGTCCTACCCCCGCCTTCACAAAGACTGCGGAAGCCAGCCGTGCTTATGCTGAACGCGTAGAAGGTGGCGAAGAACTTCCAGGTGCAATTGCACGCGCAATCAAAGTTGCAACCGAAGAACGTCGCCAAGTGTTGCTAGACATCAAGATAAGCTAACGGGAAAAGTCAGACTGTTTCTTAGCCTTGAGGCTCTGTGTAGTAAGGCAAGTTTTCCACGCGTGGCACGTAAGTTCCGGCTTCACGCAGACCATCTATATGGGCGACGATGTCTTCTAAGCGGGCAAACCAAACATCCTTGCTGTTCATGGTCTCAGTCATCCATTTCTCAACCAAACGCCATCTTGCCAAACGGCCAGTTAAGAAGGGATGAAGGATCAACATGAAAAAGCCACCAGCCTCATACTGAGCGTCGAATTCCTCCCAGAAACCAGCGAGCCCTTCGGAAGGTGCCTTAACCGGCATCATGTAATCAATCTCAGAATAATGCGCAAAGGGCGGCCAATCATCTGTACCCCAGTGGACAGGCATCTCGTAGAGCTCTCCCTTTGACGTTTTCATGGCATAGGGAATGTCGTCTGCCATAAGCGATGAGTCATAGCGCAAACCATGCTCGATCATGAGATCGATGACAGTCTGGTTAATGTTGTAGACTGGCGCGCGGTAGCCTCGTGGTTTACCACCACAAATCTTCTCGTAAGAAGCTAGGGCACGTTCGAACCAATAGCGCTGGTCCGTCTCGGTCTCAATAGGATCTTCGTGCAAATAGCCATGGTGGCCAATTTCGTGGCCATCTTTCAAAATGGCTTCAACCGTTTGCGGGTACTGCTCCAAGCACCAACCGGGTATGAAGAAAGACTGTTTAATCCCCAGTCTTTTGTAAGTGTCCAGAATACGCGGCAAAGCCACGGTCGGACCGTAGCGGCCCATGGAAATGGGATAGAGCCTTTTGTGACTATCTTCAGGGCGTGAGATATGGATCAAACTATCTGCGTCCATGTCGAAGGTGATAGCGACCGCACACTTTGCGCCATTGGGCCAAGGGATCGGGTTTTGAATCATAACTTACTTCTCGCCTAACAGGAGATGAGCGCTTTTGGCTGGCCAGCTCAAGTGAAACTCATCACCTTCACCGTGATCCAGTGTCGATAGCTCCCGTTCCTGAAGCTGTACTTTGAACTCCGTACCATCCGCTGACTCTAAGAACAGTGTTACAACCGAGCCAATAAACTCTTCTGAGATCAAAGAGCAACGAACGGAGTTTTCCGCCTTTACCGGCTTTCGAGTAATCTGCACCAAGTCCGCAGAAATTACAAAAGTGGCCTCATTATCTTTGGACAGGTTACCCGCCTCAACTGAGAAGGTGCCAGAGGCTGTTGCAACATCAGCACGGCCGCCGGAAACTTTGGAGACTTTACCAGACAGAATATTGTTTCGCCCGACAAACTCAGCGACGAAGCGATTAGCGGGTTCGCGGTAGATATCTCTCGAGCGTCCAATCTGGGCAACTTCGCCTTGAGACATAATCACAACCCTATCTGCCATTGCAAAGGCTTCAGATTGTGAGTGGGTAACGTAGACGAAAGTAATGCCTAGTTCCCGCTGTAGCTTAGTCAGAACAGACTGCATTCTAATGACGAGGTGAGCATCAAGAGCCGACAGAGGCTCATCTAGCAGCAGCAGTTGCGGTTCTGTCACCAAGGACCTTGCTAAAGCCACACGCTGTCGCTGGCCTCCGGAAAGCGTTGCTACGTTGCGCTCGGCAAATTCACCAATGCCCAATCGATCAAGCCACTCTAAAGCTCGCTTCTTGCGTTCAGCAGCTGGCATCTTGCGCATCTTCAATCCGAACTCGACGTTCTCCCGAGCATTCAAGAAGGGAAACAAAGCCAACGACTGCCAAACCATCGGTGTATCGCGTTCATGGGGAGGCACATCATTCATTAAGGCGCCGCCAATCCTGATCTCGCCCTCACTGGGTTGATCAAGCCCGGCTAACATGCGCAAGGTCGTTGTCTTGCCGCAGCCAGATGGCCCCATAATGGCAACAAACTCGCCCTTACCGATGGTCAAGTCCATGGATTTGACCGCAACAAAGTCGTCGAAGCGTTTAACCACCGAATCAAGAACGACAAGGGGTTCGTTCATAGGACTGTTCATCGCACTGCTCACTGAACTGCTCATTGGGCGGGGGCTTCCTTGGGCCGGGTCATAAAGAAGATTTGGGCTATGATCACAAGGGTCATCGAAGTGATAAAAACGAAGGTACCAATGGCGTTGACCCGAGGATCAATATTCCCTGTTACGATTTCCATAATCATTACCGGTATTGTTTTGTTGAGGCCTGAAATGAACCAGGAGACAGCAAACTCGTCAAAAGACACTGCAGCGGTCAAACAAAGCGACGAGATGATGGCTGGCATACAAAAGGGAATGATGACCTCTTTCATCGCTCGCCATTCACTGGCACCCAAGTTCCAAGCAGCCGCTTCAAGGTTTTCATCGATTTGATTTAGTCGCAAGCGAATGATCGCCATGGCGAAAGGAGCCGTCATCACTGAATGCGCTATCACAATCGAGTAGACTTGTCCGGAAGTACCGATCTTGGAGAACCAAGCCAGCATTGCCAGAGCTAAAATAATCAAAGGGATCGTCGGCGGTAATAGAACCAAAGCCAGGTAAGGCCCCTTGAAGCGAAAGTTGTAACGGAAATCAGAGTAAGCAGTCGCAAACCCAAGTGCCGTGGCAATCACGGCCGTGCAACTGGAAACAATAACCGAAGTCTTCGCCGCGTCCCAAACGTCGCTATCATTCCAAATAGCCTCATACCAATGCATCGTAAAAGACTCGAGGGGAATGGTCGGAAAGCGCGCTGAGTTAAACGAAAAGATCATTGAGAAGATAATCGGGGAGAAAATAAAGACAAAGATCAACCCGATGTAAATCCAGAGGAACCATTTCAGCGATGCAGACTCTTTCACCAGCTTTCCCCTTTAATGTAGAATTTATGGAGGTAGTAAGCCAATAGGATTGCCAGCAAACTTAGAACACTCATTGAAGCCACAGAAACGAAGACAACAAAGGTGATAAACAGAATCTGTTTCCACGGCCTTCGCGCTATCGCCCGCATAGGGTCAATCATTTACTGGCCCTTTTTTTGTAGGCCAAGGCCAGGGCGGCAAAGGCAATCGAAATCAGCGTCGCCATCATGACGACAGCCACCACAGCAGCCCTCGGCCATTGCTGGCCAGATTTCGTCGTATCGATGATCAATATTGGCAAAGTCGGCGGTTTCGAACCGCCCAGATAATAGGGGCTTACAAAGTCTCCAAATGAGAGGATGAAACAGAATAGGGCCGCCACTATTAGCCCCGTTTTGGCCAAAGGAATGATCACTGAATAGATTGTTCTAACAGGTGAACAACCAAGGTTTTTGGCGGCTTGGATGAGGTTCTTATCGATATTAGCCAAGGAGAAAGTCTGTAGGATTATCACAAGCGGCAACGTCAGTGTCAGGTATCCAATGAGCGTGCCGAACTTGGTGTTCAACATGGTGTAGGGCCCAAGCCCAATGTAGCTGAGCATGGCGTTGATGACGCCTGACTCAGCCAAAATTACATACCAAGCGAAAACACGAACCAGGTAGGACGTGAAGAACGGGATGATTAGCAGAAAAATTACCCATCTTCTAACGTTATCGGAGACTTTGAATGCCAAAGCAAAAGAAGCAGGGAAAGCAATCAAAGTTGCGACGAAAGTTGATAAAGTCGCCAATCCAAAGGTTAGGTAATAACTATCCCAGAAATAGTTCTTACCAAACATTTTGATCCAGTTCTTCATCTCGAAGGCCTCAACCATATGGTAGTTCTTAACCAAGAAGAACGACATGGCTACCATGAAAAGAAGCGGGCCTACGAAGAACAACAACTGCCAAACAATAATCGGCATACGCCAAACTAGAGCGTAGAGATTAATGCGCTTGCGCTTTTTTGGTGTATTAATATCGGACATGTTTCTCAGTAGAATAAGTAGGGGCTCCGACGATAGCCGTCGAAACCCCCAAACCTAATAAACGCGTGGACTTATGCGTTTTTGTACTC
>CAJQQJ010000029.1 GCA_905480445.1 uncultured Alphaproteobacteria bacterium
GCGGATCTATAGCCGTCTTCAGGATCGTAGGGTCGGCAGGCGGATCAACAACAATTACGCATTTTTCTGCTGTATCGAGAGGGAAACCGAAGACAGTGCCTTGAGTTGGTGGCCAGGCAAGAAGACCATAAGGCTCATACACGTTCGCAATGTCGAAGTAGTCTTTAGACGGACAATTGTGCATTGGAGCAGACGCAATGGTATCAACGACAAAAACGATATCACAGCTGGTCGGCGCACCAACACTCGCGCCCATCGTGATGAACCAGACATATTGATGGTGCGTACCACCAATGAGTCCATTGTAGAACGGAACCGTACCTGGAGGTGTCGTAAAGTTACAAGTTGATAAGGCCGTGTTAACCAGTGGCACGTTTGTGCCATGCATGATCGCTGGCAGCAGATCATCAACAACGAAGCCACCTGCTGGCGAGTTCGTCGGTTTCGTAATCGACAATGTGTAGGTTATAGGCGTGATCACACCCTGTTGCACCGACATAGGATTAGCATCTTTTTCGATGTCCACAGTGTAAACACAATAGTCGTTCGATGTGACTTGGATTGGTGTGATGAAGCCATGCTCAACAGTGGCTGAGTTACAATATTCTTCCACATTCGCTATTGTTGCCAAGTCCACAGTGAAGCGAATATTGCAAGATCCCGTAGGCATCAGCGCACTGGCATTGGGGCCACCTGGATCCGGCCAGGTTAGAGTTTGTGGATTAGCGCCTGCTGTCTGCGGTGTTCCAAAACCACAATCATTTGTGCCTACAACATTGGAATTGAAAGTGAACGGAGATGGCAGTATGTCAGTCACTTCAATCGGCACAGGAACAGGGTAAGTGCTGTTCAAAGCCAATGTATAGGTGAGTTGAGAGCCAATAATCCAAGATGTTGAACCGGACTTAACAATCGTTACGTCGCCTGTCGGTGGGTCCGTCACAACAATACATTCATCGTCATCATCGACAGTAGTGTTGGTTTGATCGCGCAATACAACGAAGTTAGACGTCGTAGTGTTGGTTGGATTACAAGCTTCGAATGGGCCAGTAAAAGTCACGTCTACTTGAGCCTGATAAGTGATCGTGCAACTGGTTCCAGGACCTGCTGCGAGATTAAAGTCATTCCAGGTAACAGTCGTCGTACCGCCTGGGTTGTTGACAGTAGATGCAACTGTCGTTGGGCAAGTACCACCTGTTTGACCGAGGAAGATCAATTCTGGCCCAAGGATATCGACAACGTCGATTGCTGTAAGCGGTGACGGACTTTGGTTGGTGATTTCCAACGTGTAGTCAATGACTTGCCCAGGGTATCCTGAATTTGGAACGCCAACCTTGGTGATTGTTGCAGTAACGCCGTTGATATCGATACAGTTCGTTGCAGCATCATCGTCTACGTCCGAGTTGTTGCCGCTGTTCCAAATAACAAAGGCTTGGTTTTGTTCCAGCTGTGTCGGGCAATCGACGGGGCCCAATCCAGGGAAATTAGCAGCAGGAACAAAAACTTCTATCAATATCTGACAAGAAGAATTGGCAGGCACTATCACGTCATTGAAGTTAAGAGTTATTGGACCCGTTCCACCCGTGCTTGGTGGGTTCCCGACAATACAGTCTGGGTTTGGCCCCTGCCCGCCAATAGTTCCAGTGTAAATGAACCCAGTTGGGATCAGGTCTAGGACTGTAACCGTTTCGTCGGTGGAATAGGTACTCGTGAGCGTGATCAGGTACTGTCCCGCCGTGTCACGATCAACAACAGGTGTCAGGGCAATCTTGTCAATATTGATGTCACCTCCCCCAGTCACAACAACGCATTGATCTGTATCGTGATACCATCCCGTCGTTGGGAAGTAACGTAAACGAGCTTCATTACAGTGTGTCCCGGGCGAATTACCCGTAGCTTCGAAAGTTATTTCACAGATATCACCAACAGGCAGATCAAAGGTCCAGGTCAACACCTGGCCAGACTGATTGAATGTCGAGTTGGTACAAGGAGCATTAACAGTTTGTGTGCCATCGTAGGTCAGTCCGCTGGGCAGTGTATCTGTAAGCTGGAAGGAAGTAATTCCGGCCATAGTGTCGTTTTCGACGGTCAAAGTGAAAGTAAAAGTATCACCTTGAGGCAATGACGTCACATCGACCGTTTTGTGTACACAACTCTTACCAGTACTAGGAGAAGGACAATCGGCGTTAGCAGTTACATCAACACATTGATCAGAGTCATGGAACCAGACCGTTACTGGGAAGTAACGCAAGCGAGACTCATTACAATGATTGCCAACAGCATTGCCGGTTGCTTCAAAAGTTATCTCACAGATATCACCAACGGGCAGATCAAAGGTCCAGGTCAATATCTGGCCAGATTGGTTGAATGTCGAGTTGGTACAAGGAGCGTTAACAGTTTGAGTGCCGTCGTAGGTCAGTCCATTAGGCAAAGTATCTGTAAGCTGGAATGAAGTAATTCCAGCCATAGTGTCGTTTTCAACTGTAAGGGTGAAAGTGAAGGTATCACCCTGTGGAAGTGACGTCACATCAACCGTTTTGTGGACACAACTCTTGCCAGTGCTTGGCGATGGACAATCAGCAACCGCCGTCACATCAACACATTGATCAGAGTCATGGAACCAGCCCGTCGTTGGGAAGTAACGCAGACGAGACTCATTACAATGATTGCCAGCAGTGTCGCCTGTTGCTTCGAAAGTAATCTCGCAAATGTCACCAACAGGCAGATCGAAAGTCCAGGTCAGTATCTGACCAGACTGATTGAATGTCGAGTTAGTACAGGGAGAATTAACAGTTTGAGTACCGTCGTATGCCAGACCATTAGGTAATGTGTCTGTAAGCTGGAAAGAAGTAATTCCAGCCATAGTGTCGTTTTCAACTGTAAGGGTGAAAGTGAAGGTATCACCCTGTGGAAGTGACGTCACATCAACCGTTTTGTGGACACAACTCTTGCCAGTGCTTGGCGATGGACAATCTGCATTTCCTGTAACCGTAAAGCACACGATATCATCGTCATCTTCATTTTGATTTACGCCGTTGTTTGGCGTTGAATCAAAATCAGTCTCTCCCTGAACTGTAACTTCTGCAGAATTACAAATCTGTTCGCCACTCGGCGCCAAAATCGTCGAAACCAATTCAAGAGTAGCTGACGCACCGGGCGCCAAGGTAAAGTCATGCCAGACATTTGAAATGCTATTGTAAGTCCCTACGCTCGGGTTAGCAGTTGGCACTGACATTTGGGTAATCAGTGGGAAATAGTCTGTGACTTCAATGGAACTTGCTGTTGCGTTCGCATTCGTGGCGTTGTTCGTCAGGGTTACTAAATAGGTAACCTGGTCGCCATTTCCAGTTCCGCTATTTTGATCAATGACTTTTGTCAGTTCTAAATCGACTATGTCGTTGGATACCGGATCCTCAACGCAAGCACCAATCTGTGTCAAAATATGCTGTAAATTTGGTGTCGCCGGTGGGATGGAACTGTAGCTGTATGAGAAACTTGAAAGTCCACTAGGGAAGAAAACTTCACCAGCGCCTCGGTCGGTCGGGGAGTCAGAGGAAGATTCTCCGAGGATACCAGTCAAACTATTGGCTGTAAAAGTGAATGATGGATTTGCATTGACCGGTACCACACTGGTCGCGGCCGGAAAAACAACATGGTCAATGTGGCTACTGTTATCACCATCGATTGAAGCATCCACATCCATGACCAAGACTACGAGACTGTCTATGTTTCCGCCTGCAGGTGTGAAAGTGAAATTCACACCATCGGTGTTGTTGTTCCAGTGGTAGCAAGTCTCAAAAAGCCCACCTTCGAATTCAGGAGGGTCAGTATCGCAGGCATTATTAGTCTGCGGCAGACCGTTAATATCGCCGGTAATCGCGATCGTCCAATTTTGGCCATAAGCATCGGTGACGGAACCACCGCTTGGTGCCAGAACTTGGTTTAGACCTGAAAATAGATTGTCCTGGAAGGTGGATCCGGCCGGACAAGACATCGCCCCCATACTACCGCCACCCATTGACTCAATTGTGAAGCAAGCATCGGCCTTGTCATCTAATGTGCTTTTGTCAAGTTGATCTGCTGATTTAATAGTTGAGGTGTTACAAACGGTTTTACCTTCACCCATGCCGTCAATTTCGGCTCTGATCTGTAAAGTTGCTGAGGAACCTGCCTCAAGTTTTGTGATCGACCACTGGCTATTTTGCTCGCTGTAAGCCCCATCGCTTGCAGAAACGAACTTGACACCTGACGGTAGCTGGTCCTCGATAACGAGGTTCGTCGCGGCAAGGACAGCGCCATCTCTATTGCTATTTGTCACGGTAATTGAATAGGTCACGGTATCGCCCAAGGCAGTGCCGCCGGATGTGATAACCGTTTTATCTATCTCAAGATCTGTCTTATCTGGCGAAGGCGTATCATTGACCAAAAAGCTAACACAGGACTCATCGTCTTCGTCTGGATTGTTTGGATCCATGTTTCCGGGGGTCGAGTTTGTGTCTGCTTGTGCTGTGCTTTGCTGTCCGGTCGACAAAACCTGAGTACAATTAGTGACCGTGCCAGACGAAGCCTTCACGGCTACTAGCAGTCTAATCCTTGCCTCACCGCCGCTGGGTACAGTACCAATCGTCCATGCACTGGTACCCGCGTCGTAGCTCCAATGATTAGTAGTTGCTAAAATGACAGAATCGAAATCAACGCCGCTAGGCAGTACATCTTCAACAACGACGGATGTCGCATCGGCGTCACCCGTGTTTACAAGATGAAGAGAATAGGTAATCAGATCACCAGGTTCTACCATTGTTACGCCATTCATTATGACTTTGGTTAGTGCTAAATCAACAGTAGAACGGGCCGTATCGACCGTAAAACAAGCTGTTGAATTGTCATCTTCTTGCCTAGAAGGAGAGCCAACCTCTGAATCCACGTCTAGTTGGTCAGCGCTTTTGATGTAGGCCAAGTTACACAATGTGCCGGAAGCGTCATTTCCTACCACGACAGTATAATCCAGCACCTCAACGCCACCCCTTGTCAGGCTGTTGATAGTCCATTCGTTCGTTCGGCTATCAAATCTTATGTCACTAGAGGTTGGCGCACTAAGCTTACCGCCACTCGAATTTTCTGGATCATCAAATATAACAATCCCAGTGGCGTCTGCCTTACTGGTCGCAGCGTCATTGTTGAGCACGATCCGATAAGTGACGGTTTCCCCGCTTGAGAAAGTTGGATTAGTTATCTGTTGGCCTTTCTCATCAACAATTGTCTTATTGATCTCAAGGTCCACACCTCTGACAGTATCAAACTGAGCTTCGGCGTTAGTGAATGACAAGAGCAAGAAGGCAAACAAGAAGGCAAGGCAACGAAGAGTAGCGGCGCTAGAAACAGCGAAACGCGCAAACAAAGACATGACTGGAGCCCCAAAACGATCCAAAGAGGGAGTCCACCCGTCGGTGCCTAAGCGGTTTTCAAATCGTGCGCATTTCATGTCTTTGCCTTCGAAATAAATTTCCGAGTCCACATCTTGACAAAAACGCACTTTCTCGTTCCGTCGGTGATTCGGTGTCGTAGTATTTGCAATTTCGTAATTCATGGATCGTTTTTCTTCGCAATTTGCAATAACAGGATCGACCAAGGGCTGGAGTCTAGAGCCCCCTATCAAATTTCGTGAACAGGATGTAATCGTCTCTAAGCAGTTGAATTTGCTCGACATCTAAAATTCCCTAATCGATTCCTCCGGCCCTCTTCAGCGCTTAGGACTGTAATCTCCTAATTTGCGACCAAATTGTGCACCCAGAATACAGCGCAAGTACTATGCCAGAACCTTCGCAATTTGGGATAATGCCTAAAATTAGAGGCTTTTAGTGAAAAATGAATGATTTCAGCGTTTTATGAAAAGAACGATTCACATCTTTTCAAGAAAAACCGACTCCAATTTCTGAATTCGAGAAGCGGAAGGCCACTGAAATAAAGGGGGATATTGGAAGGGTCAGGCTCTAGTCGTCCGACCGCCATTTTATCCACAGAAAACACAAGATGTAGTAGCTCATTTACAAGGCACTGGCAGGGAGAACTGCCCCCTTTTTGGCCGAGCCTTCGTTTAGTCTTGCTGAAGCTTGGCTAAAGCTGCGGTAAAACCGTTCATAGAGAGGGGAATTCGAACAGCTTTGTTTTCTATATTGCGAAAAACAAGCTGAGAAGCGCTACCAGCCTTCATTGCTGCAATACTTGCTTCATTGGGTGACCATCTTGCACGACAGCCTGCATTGGTGCAACGAACAACCATTGCCCGATCTTCTAATCCGTTCTCGTGAACAAGGTAGACACCAAAAGGAATATCGACACCAAGTGGCACTAGAAGAAAGCTAAGCCAAGGGCTGTTGCTGTCTTTTCGGCCAAGTGCAATTTGAGCGAGCGTCTTACCTGTCGTGTTTTGGGAAACGGATTGGATCATTTCGCAAAGCTTGTCTCTGCTTTCCGGGATAGCCTGGCAACGGATCGTCCAATCTTTGAACTGTTCCGACGTCAAACTCTGCGCCGCAGCAGAAGAAGCATAAACAGCTCCGAACAATGCAAACAGACCAGCTAGCAAAACCCAAATATACCGCATGCCAAAAAGCCTTTCCCTCAGAAAGAGTCGTATCGACTCGGACGATCATTTTGTAATAAACGATAGCGACTCGGGTGAAAAGGCTTTTTCTCGGGATAATGTCTTTGGAATCAATCAGTTGAGCGCTTTTTCTGTGGGAAAACTCAACAGAGATAACCTTGATTCAAATTCCGGGCTGGTTTATCGCCAAGGGTTGAAGCAACTGAGGAGCAAAGCAATGTCAGAACTGAGTCAAAAATCAGCGACCGAACAATCAATGCTCCTCAAAAGCAATGAAGTTTCTGCGGTTGATTTGGTCAAGGCCTCTATTCAGCAGATAGAAGACTGCAACCCAGTTCTAAATGCTCTGGTAACACTGGACCTAGAACAGGCTTTGACACTAGCTGACAGTCAAGATCGCAGACGTGCAAAGGGAGAGAACCTAGGCCCTCTTGCTGGACTGCCTACCGCGATCAAAGATCTGTTCGATACCGAAGCCATGAAAACCACCTATGGCTCAAAGCTGTTCCAAAACCATATCCCAACAGCGGACCAAGCACATGTCAGCCGACTGAGGGATGCCGACGCAATCATAATTGGAAAAAGTAATACTCCAGAATTCGCCTTCTCAGGCCAAACCTCCAATGAGCTCTTTGGCAAAACACTTAATCCGGTAGATTTATCCAAAACCCCAACGGGATCATCAGGCGGTGCTGCCAGTGCCTTGGCCTCTGGAATGGTCGCACTGGCCGACGGTAGTGATTTTGGTGGTTCAGCACGCACACCGGCTTCTGTTACCAATACGGTTGGTTTTCGTCCTTCCAACGGCCTGATCCCCATGTACCCTAATCTCACCCCCCATGCCTACTTTAACACGGCCGCACCAATGGCGAGAACTGTCTGCGACACCGCCCTGATGTTAGAGGTGATGACCGGTGGTGTAGTGACAGCCAAGGGGCTGGAACGAGATATGAGTGGATTGAAGATTGCTTGGAATATGTCGCCTTTGGACTACAGAGTTAAAAAGGAGATCCAGTTGGTTCTAGGCTCACAAAGCCAAGTCTTCGAAGATATGGGCTGCGAGCTCGAAACTGTTGATCCTAACGTGATAGAAGTTTCTCAAGCGCATGATTTTATGAATTTTTTCTCTGTACAGGCACTGACTAATAATTTCTCAGAAGCTGAACAGGAATTACTCGGAAGCGTCATGAAAACGAGAGGGCAGCCGGCGCTAGAATTCAAAGCGCAAGACTTCATGAAGAATTCTGCAAACATCATAATGATATCCAATGAAATGGATCGGTTTTTTGAAACTTACGACCTCCTTGCCTGGCCCGTTATGCAGGGTGAAGCTTTCGGGATCGATGAAGATGATAGCAAACTCGACTTAGATTGGCGATGTATGAGCTTGGCTCCCATTGCTGGCTTACCTGCCATCTCAGTGCCTGCCGGATTTTCCCGAAATGGTATTCCAGTTGGTTTGCAACTCATGGCGAGATCAGGAAACGACAAGTTAGTTCTACAAGCTGCCTATGCTTTTGAACAAGCCACTGGCTTTGGCTTGGATCGACGGTTATCATCTGAACTTCAATAGCTCCATCAATTCTAGGCGTCATCCATGAGATCCAATAAAATCATCCACATCGTATCTTGTCATGCTGAAGGTGAAGTTGGCGATGTGATAGTCGGCGGAGTTGCTCCTCCTCCCGGTGATACGATCTGGGATCAGGCCAAGTGGCTAGCCCAAGATCAAAACCTCCGTAATTTCGTACTACAAGAACCCCGCGGGGGCGTATTCCGTCACGTAAACTTACTGGTTCCTCCTAAACATCGCGATGCAGCCGCCGCTTGGATCATTATGGAGCCCATCCACACACCACCGATGTCAGGATCAAATTCGATCTGCGTATCGACTGTCTTGTTGGATACCGGCATCATTCCAATGGAAGAGCCGATCACGCGGTTTAATATTGAGGCTCCTGGGGGGCTCGTGGCAGTTGAAGCAGAATGTCGGGACGGTAAGGCACAACGCATCAAGATCCAAAACCACCCTTCTTTTGTCGACAAAATGGACGCGACAATTGAATTAGAGGGCATCGGCACAATTAAGATCGACACAGCTTACGGCGGTGACTCTTTCGCCTTCGTAGACGCAGCCGCACTTGGTTTCAGCCTTCAACCTCATGAAGCCAAAGACATCGCGGACCTAGGTGTAAAGATAACAAAGGCGGCCACTGAACAACTGGGTTTCACCCATCCAACTAATCCAGATTGGCGTCATATCTCCTTCTGCTTCTTCTCTGGTCCAATGGGCGAGAAAAACGGAGCGCTTAGCAGTAAAGGTGCCCTCGTTATCGAGCCCGGCAAACTGGATCGATCCCCCTGCGGTACTGGTATTTCTGCGCGCATGGCACTGATGCACGCCAGAGGCCAAATGAAGGTCGGTGACTCCTTCATCGGTACATCCATTATTGATTCTGTCTTCTACGGAAAAATTGAAAAAGAAGTGCTCGTTGGTCACAAACCGGCGATCGTTCCAAGCCTGTCTGGTCGCGGTTGGATCACAGGAACGCACCAGCTTATGCTTGATCCGGACGACCCCTGGCCAACCGGCTATCGTATTGGCGATACCTGGCCTATGTCTGCTTGATAGTCCCTATGTCTTCTTGATAGTTGGAGTTAGCTAGAAAAAGCAGACAACAACTGCTCGACTGCTCTCACTGGTGTAACACGTGATTCAAGCACGGCCTTTTCAATCAACGGCAGTGCGTCAGCCACCTGCTTGTGACTACGCAGGCGGTCGATCAGCTGCCCTTCGAGCATTGACCACATCCAGTCGATCTGCTGTTGCTGCCTCTTTTCAGGCAGTTCGCCGCTTTCATTAAGCTTTTGATAATAAAGGGAAATTGAGTCCCAGGCTTCGTTAAGTCCATTTCCCAATAACGCACTACATGTCGTCACAGGCGGATTCCAATTTTGACTTACAGGCTTCATCATGTGCAGGGCACCAGCATAGTCTCTAGCAGCTTGCTTTGCCTTGATTTCGTTAGAACCATCGGCCTTATTGACGACAATCATATCGGCTATTTCGAGGATGCCTTTTTTGATGCCCTGAAGGTCATCGCCAGCGCCGGGCAACATCAAAACCAAGAAGAAATCCACCATCGCTGCGACGGTTACTTCGGACTGTCCAACACCAACGGTTTCAATTAGAATAACATCGAAACCAGCGGCTTCGCACAGCAATGTTGTTTCCCTAGTGGCACGCGCGACACCCCCTAAGGAACCTGCGGAAGGCGAAGGTCTCACAAAAGCGTTGGGGTCAATCGAGAGCCGCGCCATCCGCGTTTTATCACCCAGAATTGAACCACCGGTGCGGGTCGAACTAGGATCGACCGCGAGCACTGCAACTTTTTTGCCGAGACCAGTCAAGTAGGTCCCAAAAGCATCAATAAAGGTAGATTTCCCAACGCCTGGAACACCCGTAATACCAATCCGACGGGCTTGCCCGGTTTCAGGAAGTATAGCGGCTAACACATCCTGAGCCAGCACCTGGTGATCTGTATTACGGCTTTCCAACAAGGTAATTGCACGCGCCAAAACGGTGCGGTCACCGGCCTTGATACCCGACACATAGTCATCAAGAGTCAATTGCCTCCGCAAAACAGCTATTCCGCGGCGTCCGCGTAGCCAAGCTCGCGGTTCAAACTGTGCATTAAGTCAACGGCAGCTTGGGAAATAACAGTTCCAGGGGGGAAAATAGCTTTGGCACCAGCGGCGTAGAGCTCGTCGTAATCTTGTGGCGGCACGACGCCACCAACAACAATCAAGATATCTTCACGGCCCAACCGCACTAGTTCAGCCTTAAGAGCTGGCACAAGCGTCAAATGCCCTGCAGCCAAAGACGAGGCTCCAATTATGTGCACATCGTTCTCTACGGCCTGTTTTGCTGCTTCTTCCGGCGTTTGGAACAAAGGACCTATGTCGACATCGAAACCAAGATCTGCAAAAGCTGATGCAATCACTTTCTGACCCCGGTCATGGCCGTCTTGGCCCATCTTCGCAACCAAGATGCGAGGGCGACGGCCTTCTTTGTTGGCGAAATCCTCAACCAAGACTGTTAATTGCTGTACAGATGCCACTGACTCACCCATCTCACTACGATAGACGCCTTGGATAGCACGAGTTTCGGCGACATGGCGACCCCAGACTTTTTCAAGAGCCGTCGAGATCTCCCCAACCGTTGCTTTTGAGCGAGCAGCCTGAACGGCTAGGTCCAAAAGATTGCCTTCACCGGTTTGAGCTGATTTGGTCAAAGCCGCTAATTTCTCCTGACAATCTGCCTCGTTTCTCTCAGCGCGGAGCTGTTTCAACTGAGCCAATTGCTGTTCTCTAACTGCGGAATTATCCACTTTCAGAACTTCAATGTTGTCGTTGTCTTGAGCTTGGTATTTGTTGACACCAACAACGGTTTGATTGCCCGAGTCGATGCGCGCTTGAGTCCGTGCAGCCGCCTCTTCGATACGTAGTTTTGGCAGTCCGGCTTCAATGGCTTTAGCCATTCCGCCCATTTCTTCAATTTCTTGAATGTGAGCCCAGGCCTTAGCGGCCAAATCATGCGTCAGGCGTCCAACGTAGTAACTTCCACCCCAGGGATCGATCACCTTGCAAGTGTCCGTTTCCTGTTGCAGGAAAAGCTGTGTATTGCGTGCGATGCGGGCTGAGAAATCC
>CAJQQJ010000030.1 GCA_905480445.1 uncultured Alphaproteobacteria bacterium
TCGAGATCCAATTGAATGCTTCGCCCTGATCACTTTTAGGGTCGGCGGTAAGGCTGGTCAGTATTTCCTTGCAACGAAGGCTTTCTGAAACCAAGAGATTAGCATCTTCAAGCATCCGAGAATTCTTAGGCAGATCTGCTGCTAATTCTTTGGCAACTAAGACAATTGTCCCAAGTGGCGTCCCCAACTCATGCGCGGCTGCCGCGGCTAGTCCACCCACTGCTGATAGCTTTTGCTCTCTTTCCAGGGCTAGTTCTGCAGAAGTTAACGCATTTGAAACATCCCGGGCTTCTGCAGCTAGACTAGCAACATAGGAAGTGGTGAAGATGACGGAAATAGCTAGAGCAGAACCGATTCCAAAGATGTAAAGGAACGGCAGCTCTAGATTTCCTTGCCCCCAAGGTAGCGGCTTGTGATCATAGATCAGAACTGCAATGGCAAAAAGTGCGAGAGCAGAAAGTACAGTTGTACTTTGTCTAGAAAGAACTGACGCAGACACTGTAACGGGTGCCAAAATCAAAATGCAAAAGGGATTGGTCAATCCACCGGTAAGCCAGAACAAGACAGCCAATTGAATAATGTCAAAGCCCAAAAACAAGGCAACGTCATTTTCCTGCAGCCAACTGCCCTGCTGCCCTTCCCGCCTGACGGTTAAACGCAGAGCGACTAGATTGACAAACGCCGACGCGGCAACAGCGAGCAAACTAGCAAAGAGCGGTAAGGAAAAACCAATCCAGAAATGAACAAGCAAAATCGTCGCCGCCTGACCGAAGACAGCGATCCAGCGAATGAGCACCAAGGTTCTAAGGTTAATGCGTCCGTGTGCAGCCGAAGCACTTAAACGACCGAGAGGATTAGCTGTCGTAATATCCATTATCTGACCTCAAGCACCCGATTGGTTCCATATAGATTTTTATTCTAGTCTGACTTGCCAGCAACTCCTGCTTCAGCAAAGGTAGCCATTCCAGAGTGACAAGCTATCGCTGCCTTCAAAATCGGAATAGCTAAAGAAGCACCAGAAGCTTCGCCTAAACGCATGCCAAGGTCAAACAAAGGATTTTTACCCAGTTTTTCAGTTAAAGCCTTGTGACCCGGTTCAGCTGAACTATGGGCCACAATGCAGTGATCAAGAGCACCTTTGCAACTGGCTTCAAGAGTAGCCGCAGCAGCAGTGCAAATAAAACCGTCGAGAACAACTGGTACTTTGGCCATGCGCGCCGCCAGAATCGCGCCTACAATGGCCGCTAACTCCATTCCACCAACACAACGTAAAACCTCCAGCCCATCTGAAGCAGCACCAGAATGAAGAGCAACGGCTTCGTCGATCACTGCTTTTTTATTGGCTAGAGCCGCTCCATCAACGCCGGTGCCGGGCCCTGCCCAATCTTCACTCGTTCCCCCAAACAAAAGTGCGGAAACAGCCGCTGCAGAAGTCGTGTTTGCGATCCCCATTTCGCCTAAGCAGAGCAGATCAACACCAGGCTCCACGGCTGTCATGCCATAAGCCATGGCTTTCACACAGTCCTCTTCACTCATGGCTGGACCAGTTGTGAAATCTTTGGTTGGATTGTCCAAATCCAGCTCGTAGACTTTAAGATCGGCGTCAGAAAAACCGCAGAGCTGGTTCACAGCCGCACCACCATGTAAGAAGTTCGCAACCATTTGCTTGGTAACTTCTGCCGGGAATGCCGAAACGCCTCTAGCCGCAACACCGTGATTACCAGCAAAGACAGCAGTCCGTGGATGTTCAATCGTGGGCGGGTGCTTGCCCTGCCATGTCGCCAACCAAGACACCAGCTCTTCCAACCGCCCAAGGGAGCCAGCAGGTTTTGTTAACTGCACTTCTCTTTCGGCCGTTGCAGTTGCTGCCTCCAGATCTGGGCCAGGCAACTGAGGGAAGAGTTTACGAATTTCATCGAATGAAGCAAGTGAGGCTGAGCTGGGCACTTTGTGTTCCCTTAGTTGATGGTATTGTTGCGTCGATTCTTCGAGGGCTCTATAAGCCCCTGAAGTTTAGGCGTAAAAAGCAGGTTCTTTTCACCTAAGCAATCAGAATTTGGTACAAGCGTTTAAAAATGTTCCTCCAAAAACTTCCTGAGCATCTCTATCTATCCGTCACTTTTCTGACGCGTATTCCTTTGCCCTCTTTTCGGCGGAATTTGGATCAAGGACTAGCGAACTCTGCTTATTGTTTCGCATTCGTTGGTGCGCTCATCGGCGTGCTAACAGCTTACTTTGCATGGTTGGTGCAACCATTGGGGCTAGTCAATCTCGTGCTTGCTATCTTACTGGTCGGATTCACAGCCTTACTGACAGGCGCATTGCACGAAGACGGACTTGCGGACTGTTGCGATGGTTTTGGCGGCGGCCATAATAGAGATCGAAAACTAGAGATTATGAAGGACAGTCGGATCGGTACCTACGGCGTTCTTGCCTTGATTTTGGTGACTGCTTTAAAAATTGCCCTGCTCTCTAACCTATTAGAATTCAATTTTCTTGAGTTTACCTTCACGCTAGCAGTTGTTCATTCACTGTCTCGGGCTTCGATGCCCGTAACAATGGCGATAATGTCACCAGCAAAAACATCGGGCTTAGCCTCCACTGCTGGCAAAGTGGCCCCAATCTTAGCCGTACTTGGATTTGGCCTAAGCCTGTTGATCATTTGGATAGTCTTCGGGCTCAGCCCAATGTTTTGGGCCGCAGTGATCACTCTGTTAGTTCTCGCAGGGTTTGTTTGGCTGTCCCATCGTCAAATCGGTGGTTTTACCGGCGACAGCCTGGGTGCTCAGCAACAAATCATTGAAGTTGCGTTGTTGGCATTCTTTGTCTCTCACTTAGGTTTCTAGCACAATGGGCAAGACAACAAGATGGTGGTGGGTACGACATGCGCCGGTCGTCAATCCTGAGAAAACGATCTATGGCCAGTCTCGCGACTTGTCTGCCAATGTTGCTGACAGCCATAGCTATGAAACTCTGGCAAAAGTCTTACCACGCAAGGCACAATGGATCACGTCCAATTTCAAGAGGACGCGCGAAACAGCCGATGCCATAATTGCTGCCGGTGTTCCCTGCCGCCATCGCGCAGAAGTACCTGAGTTTGCCGAGCAAAATTTCGGAGATTGGGAAGGTCTGACATGGTCAGAACTTCACAAAGTTGGCCAAACAACTGCCTTTTGGTTGGCTCCTGCAGAAACAAAGGCACCTAACGGCGAAAGCTGGTCGGATGTTTTTCAGCGTACAAGTGAAAAGAAAAAAGAGCTTACCAAAACGTACAGAGGTAAAGACATCATTTGCGTCGCTCATGGAGGCTCTATCCGAGCTGCTGTTGCCTTGGCATTGGGCCTGTCACCGACCCAGGCCTTGAAGTTGTCTATTGAAAATTGGTCTGTGACACGGCTGGATCATTTTCATTACACCGATATCGATGGTGCTGAGAAAGATGGTTGGAAACTCTGCCATCTCAACCTGTCTCCCAACGCTTTGTTGCGGAACGAAAAACCAACCAATTAGGCTCGACTGCAAAATTCGGATAGAGCTTGAAGTCTAGCTCTGGCAAATTGGCTTTAACAAGAGTTGAGAGATCCAATGGAAACCAAATCTGCTTCAAGCCCATTAATAAACAAAGCCTGCGAACTGATTGCACAGGCTTTCGAAAACCAAGACTGGCCGGGTTTACGATTGCTGCCTATCGCCGATCAACTGGGCCTTAGCCCCTGGCAGTTCCAGCGGCAGTTCAAAGACACTCTAGGCATCAGTCCTCGAGAATATATTACGGCCCGAAAGCTTGAGCTCTTCCGTGGTGCCGTCAAATCGGGCGATGAAATCTCTGGTGCCTCCTTTGAGTCAGGTTTTGGATCATCATCAAGGCTCTATGAGCAGGCACAAACGGCCTTAGGCATGACACCGGCCTCTTACAAAAAGGGCGGTGCTGGGCTCAATATTCACTATGCGATTGCCGACTGTAATCTTGGCCGCTTGCTCATCGCAGCCACCGACCGTGGGCTCTGTTTTCTGGCTATCGACGAAAAAGATGATTTCTTAATTGAAAATCTGACAGGTGAGTTTCCAAAAGCCAAGTCTATAACCAAGGATCAAGAGCTTCTCGGATCTGCGCTAGAAGATGTCATCAACTACCTTGAAGGCAAAGCCCCGCATCCAGATCTGCCATTGGATGTGCAAGCCACTGCATTCCAAAGACGTGTTTGGTTGGAACTTCTAGCAATCCCCCCCGGACAAACCCGCTCTTATGCCGAAATGGCCGAACGCCTCGATTTGCCATCTGGCCAACGTGCTGTCGCTAGAGCCTGCGCCTCTAACAAAGTTGCTTTGGTGATTCCTTGTCACCGTGTAATAAGAAGCGATGGTGCCTACGGCGGCTATCGCTGGGGCTTAGGTCGCAAGAAAATTCTACTAGACTGGGAAAAAGAACAAGGTGGCGAAAGAGCAAGTCATTGAAGAACCCTTTCTCTTCCATGATGGTGTTGAACGGCCGATAACCATCAAGCTCTCTTCCAGAGCGCGGCGCATTCAAATCAAGATCGATCATCATGGCGGCGGCATTCATTTGACGCTACCCAAATCTGTCAAGCCCATCAAAGGCCTAGAGTTCATCAAGAAGCAACAAGCTTGGATCCTGGCAAAACTCAGCAGACTGGAAGAAGGCCACCCCTTTGAGGATGGCATGAAGTTACCCTTTAAGGGTCGCATTTGCCGCGTACACCACTCACCCGGCCGCGGCTTAATCTCTTATCTGCCCGAACAAGCCGAAATAAGGGTCCATGGCCAGATTGAGCATTTACCGAGACGCCTTCTAGATTGGTTGCGGAAAGAGGCCAAAAGCGATCTTTCACAGCGTTCCGTTGCTAAAGCCCATAAACTTGGCATTACCATTAAACAAATCACCATCCGGGATCAGAAGACCCGCTGGGGTTCTTGTTCCTCGAACAAAACATTATCTTACAGTTGGCGCTTGATTATGGCACCGCCAACTGTGCTTGATTACATGGCTGCCCACGAAGTCGCACACCTAAAGGAAATGAATCACGGTCCTAATTTTTGGCACCTGACAGACAGCCTTTTAGATCCGTGCACGAACCGGGAAGAGGCGCAACGCTGGCTGAAAAACGAAGGTCGGAAACTCTTCGCTTACGGTCGTGACTAAGTCCTAGTCCTTAATGTGCACTGAAGGAACCCAGACATAGCCATCAGCATCGTAAAGATAGGCCTCGTGTAAACCATGGGGTTTGTCACTTGGTTCTTGCAGCACGCCGCCACCAAAAGACGGGGCCTTTGCAGCAGCCTCGGCTGGATCAACATCGTAAAGGCGCAGCTCTATTCCGGCCCCTCTGGCCTGATCTCCGGAGACGAGAGATGGTAAAGGATTTGAGTGATAAGTATGGTCCGCGTGGAGCATCCATTGCTGTTCTTGGTAACGCATAACAGCAAAGTCCTTGTTGCCAAACACGGCTTCCGCACCCAAAACGTTCACCTGAAATTCAATTGATTTCAGCACGTCTTTCACAAGCAGATTGACGCCAAAACCTTTGAGGCTTCGTCCATAGACATCACCTGGTGTGAACTTTTCTGTATCCGTTTCCATGGGTCTTCCTCAGTAAATTGCGTCTAAGCGTTCGACACTTGGTGCGTTTTGCATGACCTGACGCCAGATCTCCGCTGGCAATGAACCACCTGTCACCTTCTTCGTTGGCGAGCCGTCATCATTGCCCATCCAAACACCAGCCGTCAATGCCCCGTTGTAGCCAACGAAGACCGCGTCTCTGTAATCTTGTGAAGTACCAGTCTTACCGCCTGCACTCTGGCTTGTATTTGCCTTCTTGCCAGTACCCCAAACAACAACCGCCCTAAGCAAGGATTGCATTTGCTGTACTGCAGTGGACGACAGGACTTGGCCAGGCCCACCACCGCTTCGCTCAAACAACAAGCGGCCAGACTGATTTTCAATACGCTCGATGGCATAGGGCCAAACGCCCTTCCCGCCATTGGCAAAGGGGACGTAGGCTCCTGTGAGCTCTAACAACGTAACCTCCTCCGTTCCTAACGGAAGCGAAGCCGCCGCAGAAAGAGGACTGGTGATGCCGAGCTTTTTCGCTGTATTGATAACGTTGCGGCGACCAACAGTTTCTGACAATCGGACTGCAGCTGTATTGATTGATCTTGCGAAAGCCTCACGCAGAGTCACAGTGCCATAGAAACGTCCAGAGAAGTTTCTTGGTTTCCAACCTTTAACCGAAACTGCCCTATCATTTATTTGGCTGTCTGCTGTCCACCCCTGTTCAAACGCTGCCAAATAAGCAAAGGTTTTGAAGGCAGATCCAGGCTGACGCAAAGCTTGTGTCACGCGATTAAACTGACTGCTGCGATAATCACGACCACCCTTCATCGCCAAAACCGCACCATCCAGATCAAGGATAACCATTGCTGCCTCACTAACGTTCTTTGTCTTACTATTAGTTGTTAAGACTTGGTCAATGGCGACGCCTGTTCGCAGCTGCATTGCCGGATCCAGTGACGTGAATATATGGAGATCCTCAGAAGGTCGTCCTATGAAGTGCTCCGCCTGTCCCATAACCCAGTCAGCGAAATGGAGCGCCTTTCCTCGACTGCTTCCCCTTGTACCTTTGGGCAAGTCTTTAACTGATTGCTGCTTAGCAAGATGTGCTTCTTGCTCAGTGATGAAACCAGCATCAAGCATCGCCATAACCACGGTCTTTGCCCGTGCGTCAGCCCGCTTTTCGGAATTGGCTGGATTATATCTTGACGGCGCTCTCAACAGACCTGCCAAAACAGCGGACTCATAAAGTCCAACTTGGCGAGCAGAGCGGCCAAAATAGCGTTGGGCCGCCGCCTCAACACCGTAGGTTCCCGCTCCCAAATACACACGGTTTAGATAGAGCGATAGAATTTGATCCTTGGTAAACTTGGCCTCCAGTTGCAAAGCCAAAACCAACTCACGCACTTTCCGTAGAAGGCTTCGTTTAGGAGTAAGAAAAAGCACTTTAGCGAGCTGTTGAGTTATCGTTGACCCACCTTGAACAACACGTCCAGCTTTTGCGTTAACCACCATAGCGCGGGCGATGCCGAAAGGATCAACCCCAAAGTGATAGTAGAACTTACGATCCTCTGTCGCCAACACTGCCTTGATCAAGTGATCGGGCATGTCGCTGACTGTTAACGAACTACCGTAAAGTTCGCCGTAAGTCGCTAGAACGGAACCGTCACGCGCGTAAATCGTTGCCGAGGGCTTGCGTGTTACCGCATCAACGCCTTCGATCGGTGGCAACGTAACCCACACAATCGCCAAAGCGACGGCGCCAACAATGGCTGCCCAAAGGCCCGCCATAAACCCCAGCCCTAGAAGTCGCTTCAGGAAGAACTTTTCTTTAGGTTTTTTGCTTGCCGTTCGCTTCTTTGCTGGTTTGCTGGCTTTAGCCATGAGAATAAAATACTTAAAATGAGACCAAATAAATTCTAGAGTCCTTAAATCCTCAATAAGTGGCAGCATCAAGATAATTTTGTGAAAACTTCGATATCTCAAGCAATACAATCAACTGGACCCTCCGTTGAAAGGGTGAGCTTAGAAGACCGCGATGTTGTTCGGTTACTCGATGAGTTAGCCTGGGAAGAAAAGGCTACAGTAAACGAGCCAGTTTTGCGCAACAGCCTTGTTGAAGCGCAACCTTTTCTCTCACGCCTGGGGATCCGCGAACAAGGTAACCTTGTCGCTTTGGCCATCTATTGCAATTCCCTTTCAATTACTGACCGAGATCAACTAGCTTACAGCGTTGATCTGTTAGACCTGGTTGTCACAAATGCCCATAGACGCAAAGGTTATGGATCGTCACTGATGGAGAAATTGCAGGAGTGCAGTTTAGGACAAGAAAGAGACACCATTCGTTGGAGTCTCTTCGAAGACAATCTTGCTGCAAAATCTTTCTACAAGTTCTTGGAACCCAAACAAAGAAACGGAAACAAGGTTTTCTTCTTTCCAACAGAAGGGAACGAAATTCCTGGATCTTCTCCAGTTAACTGGATGGAAACACTTTTTGATTTCGGATTGAAGCTTCGCCTGGAAAACAGAAAAGAAGATTGGATAGAGGCTATAATCTTCCCAAGCTTCGACGCGAGTTTGCCGGGTGCCGTCGGTGAAATTGGGATGGTTTCGTACTCATGCCCACAGGCTCTAAGCCAACTTTCTGAGGCATTTTGGAATCGCATAGCAGAAAGTTCAACACAGCATTGGAACGCCAAGTACCTGACTTGGTACGAGCCTGTTTTACCGCAGGAACTTGTGCCCAATGGCGCGCAAATAACCGACAAAGCTGTCCACTTTTCGTCCAAAGTTGAGAGTTTCGGCGAGTAGAAGTGCCTGATTCTAACCGATATTCGAATCATTTCAGGTGACTTTTAAGCTTTTCCTGAAGAAACGACTCTTGGCTGGAGCCTGTGAATCCAGGAATTGTTTCCCATTTTGCAAATTGACTTGCGAGTTGCGAAACATCGACCTAAATTATGCCCTTATTTAATTCTATTTGATAAAGCCATGAACAGAAAACAATTGTCAATTTTAGGCGTTAGCTTTCTTTTGCTTACCGCTTGTCAGCAAACCGGCGAAAATGCAGGTGGCCTGACAGAAGATGAAGTCGTAACCGTCTCAGAGGCTGGAAAAGTAGCAGCCGTTGCAGAATACTGCGAAGTAGACAAAGGCGATTTTGAACAGGCTCTCATCGATCATTACCGGCAAGTGGGCAAATCAGAGCCCGAGCTGGCTGAAGTTCAGGGCTTCTACACAACATCCTTCAACAACTCTCTCTCAGAATTGGAAGAGAACGGCAAAGTTGAAGGTGACGTCAGTGGCGGTCGAAGCACCAAGCTTGGTGGCGACGATCCCATCGTGCAAATGTTCACCGGAAAACGTAAGTCTCCTAA
>CAJQQJ010000031.1 GCA_905480445.1 uncultured Alphaproteobacteria bacterium
TTCAGAAACCAAACGCTTAAGATCAGCCATGTCTGTGACATCACCAACCAAGGCCTTGGCACCCACTTCACTTGCTGCGGTTTCAAGAACATCAGCGCGACGACCGATGATTACGACATCACAACCCTCAGCCGACAAAGCACCTGCAAGCGCTTTGCCAATACCGCTGCCGCCGCCGGTTATGACGGCCTTTTTTCCTGTTATGTCGAAGCGTTGTGTCACTTAATTCAAGCTACCAAGATCAAACTTTTCATCAGGGAAATATTTCGCCAAACGATCGTCACCGGTTCTAGCGTGAGCCTCCATACCTTCAAGGCGAGAAATGCGAGCCGTAACAGCAGCAACCTCACGGTTGGCCTCTTTGCTCATACGTTGGTAGGTCACTGTTTTGATAAACTTACCGACAGACAAACCGCCAGTATAACGACCAGCACCTTTAGTTGGGAGAATGTGGTTTGTACCTGAACACTTGTCACCAAAGGCAACCGTTGTTTCTTCACCAACGAATAGAGAACCGTAGTTTTTCAATCGAGCTAGCCACCAATCTAGGTTTTCAGTGTGGACTTCCAAATGTTCAGAAGCATAGTTATCACTGACAACTGCCATTTCTTCGTCTGTGTCACAAAGAACAATCTCGCCATAGTCGCGCCAAGCAGCGGTAGCAGCGTTGCGAGCCGTTTCAGGCAGCGCCTCAATCATACCCGGCATTAGTGCAGCAACATCATCAGCAAGATTCTTGTTTGTTGTCATCAACCAAGCTGGTGAATCAGGACCATGTTCGCACTGACCAACCAGATCAGAAGCAACGATCTTTGGATCGGCGGTATGATCGGCAATGATCGCGACCTCTGTTGGACCGGCAAAAAGGTCAATACCGACGCGGCCAAACAACATGCGCTTGGCTTCGGCAACAAACCGGTTACCGGGACCAACCAGGATGTCCGCAGAATGACCGGAGAACAATCCGAATGCCATTGCTGCGATACCTTGGACGCCGCCAAGGTTAAGAAGTGTGTCAGCGCCGGCAAGGTTCATTGTGTACATGATGGCTGGGTGCATGCCCTCGCCTGGTTTTGGTGGAGAGCAAGCAATCACGTTTTCAACACCAGCAACTTTAGCTGTAGAGATTGACATAATAGCTGATGCAACGTGTGCATAGCGGCCACCGGGGACGTAACAACCCGCAGTCTGCACTGGGATAAGCTTCTGACCAGCAAAAAGACCGGGTGACAATTCAGCTTCGAATTCGTTCATGCTAGCACGCTGTGCTTCAGCAAAACCACGAACTCGGTTGTAAGCAAACTGGATGTCGTCTTTCAAGCGCTGGGAAACTTTGCCGGATGCTGCTTCAATTTCGTCTTTGGTAACAACAATGTTGCCCTCGAAATTGTCGAGCTTCTTCGTGTATTCAAGAGCCTTCTCTTCACCACCGGCTTCAATTTCAGCCAACATGTTGCTGACGATTTCACGAGTATTATCTTCGCCAGTTGTCGCGGACATCGCCGCCTTCTTGAGATAGCTAGTAGCCACGAACAGTTTCCTCTAAAGAAATTGAATTAAGCAGAAAGGCTTATATCGTTAGTCAACAGGGCATCAAACTGAATTAATGCTTGTAAACGCTTTCAGTCGAATTACAGTTGCACCCATGCATAGTCAACTTGCAATCACTGTTTCTTAAAACCTGAAACGAGAATTCATCCTTGGTAAAAACTCCTACAGTCTCCGTTCACGACGTTGCACGCCAAGCCGGAGTGTCGATTGCGACTGTGTCTCGCTGCCTTAACAAACCAGAGGCAGTGCGCCCGCAACTGAGAGACCGGGTTATGGCAGCTGTCAAATCTTTGGGATATGTGCCTCATGGCGCTGCGAGAGCTTTGGCTTCTCACAAAACCCGGACAATTGGCGCCGTCATTCCTACAGTCGACAATACAATCTTCGCCGCCGGTGTTCGCGGCTTGCAGGATTTCCTTTCGAGCCAAAACTTCACTTTGCTTCTTGCCTCTAATAACTACGACTTGGAAGAAGAATACAAACAAGTTGAAGCGCTCGTTGTGCGAGGCATCGATGGTTTGATGTTGGTTGGAACCTCTCATGCCCCGAAAACAATCAAACTCTTACAGGACCGCGGTATTCCCTTTGTGGAAACTTGGAGTTTTGATGAGCAATCACCTAACCCCACGATCGGCTTCAACAATAAAGCTGAGATAGCAAAGATGGTCCAACACTTAGTGGGACTGGGACACAAAACAATTGGTATGATTGCGGGAGAAACAAAGGATAACAACAGAGCAGAAGCAAGATTAGTCGGAGCCAAAGAAGCGCTCGTCAAACTCGGCATTCAACCTCTTGATCATCTGTTTATCGAGTGTAAGTACGATGTTGATAGGGCCAGAGAAGTTTTCCGAAAGTTATGGCTTTCAACACCTCAGCCTACCGCAATAATCTGTGGTATTGATGTTATCGCTTACGGTGCCTTGTATGAGGCCGACAAAATGGGCATTGCCGTACCAGAGGAAGTTTCAATAACCGGTTTCGACGATCTTGAGTTCTCCAGATTGGTCCATCCCCCTCTAACGACTTTGAAGGTCCCCTCTTATGAAATGGGCAACATGGCCGCCCGAAAGCTTTTAGAAGCAATAGAATTCAGACGAACACCCCAGTCTGTTAGAATCGACGCAAGACTGATGATTAGAGAGTCGACCGCCAGACCTAGGCAGCGGTAGCTGGTACTAAATAAACGGCACGTCCGTTACAGTACCTTTGCGGTCACCGTCGGAAGTATGGACTGTTACTTCTGTGCCAGTATCCCAGAAATCCTTGTTAACCATTGCAAAAGCAACACCACATTTAAGTCTCGGTGAGTAAGCTGCCGAAGAAATGGCCCCTGCTGGCTCGCCCGAAAGGCCAGACAGATCCCAATCTTTCATACAAGCCGGGCAATCGTCCCCTTCAATCTTTACACCGCGCAACATACGTTCGACGCCAGAGTTCAATGCCTTCTCAAGAGCTGGTCGCCCAAGAAACTCGATATCTGCGTCAAGGTTGGTGTACTTCTTCAATCCGGCTTCAAAAGGATTGTGCTCATATCCCATGTCATTACCATAGGAGAACAAGCCGCCTTCGATGCGCTCAATCAGATTTGGACAACCCGGCCCTACGTTGAACTCTTGCCCTGCTTCCCAGAAGGTGTCCCAAAGATCTAAGCCCAAAGAAGAATCATTGAGATAGATTTCAAAACCACCTTGCTTCGACCAACCAGATCTCGCCATGAACATTTTGTGGCCCTTAAAGTCAATTTCAGCAAAGCGGAAGAACCGAATCTTCCGTATTTCTTCGCCGAGAACCTTTGCAACTAAAGCTTCAGCCTTTGGGCCTTGGATAGCGAAAGGAGAAACATCTGGTTCTTGCACCGTTACGTCGAAGCCATAGCCAGTTGCCAGTCCTTTAGCCCATAGGAGAACGTCTGAATCAGCGACAGAAAGCCAAAACTGCTCTTCACCTAACTTAAGGATAATAGGGTCATTGATCATCCCCCCGCTTTCATCAACAAGCGGTGCGTAAAAGCACTGGCCAAATTTAGCTTTTGAAAGGTCGCGTGGTGTCATCAGCTGGATTAGCTTAGCAGCGTCGGGTCCTTTAACTTCGACTTGGCGTTCGGCAGACACGTCCCAAAGCTGTACGTGTTCAATCAAGTGCCAATAGTCTTCCTCAAAAGTTCGAAAAACAGTCGGCAATCTCATGTGATTGTAACTGGTATAAGCTTTGCAGCCCACTGCCTCCACACGCGGCGTAAAAGGTGTAGGGCGGATGCGCTTAGAAAGCGAAAATGCGGGCGATGACATAGGAACCTACCAAAAGAAAAAGACAAACTGCGCTTAAGCAGAAATTAAATGCTGAGGGAAGGAAAAAATCCCAAAACTGAAAGAAACACTTGGTTGACAGGTCAGATTAATCCAGCGACTTTGTAGTTTCAAAGATCAAGAAAAGAGAACCAATGTCCCGTCCTCGCTATACTCCCCTCGTTGACTCCCTTCCATCAACCGTCCCATTTGTCGGTCCAGAAACACA
>CAJQQJ010000032.1 GCA_905480445.1 uncultured Alphaproteobacteria bacterium
GGCTATATCCAACCCTAAAAGTTGCAAATAACTGATCCTACTGGAAATCCATCGCTAATTCGGTAATGTCAGACGGGAAAATAGGCCTTATACTGAGGTCTCATGTTAACAAAAAATGGCGCGAAAATCAATTCTGTCAGGTTGACCTGCCGTACTTGATGGTTATGGGCCTTCAAAGCGTTGATTTCGTGGTTGTCTGAGCCGAATCACTGTTTACCTTCAACTTGCAAGAATCCATTTTTCACCCGCACAGAAGATAACTGCTTGCAATCAAACAAGGATTCGAGCAAAATTTCTCAACCTCAAAGCCTATAATTCGGACGCAAGACTCCGCAACGGGCTAGACGAATCCTTCGCCTTTTCGTTAAGCTTTGGTTTATTGAATTGGTTATTTTATTTCTTTGCCACTTATTTACGGCAGAGTCTTTTTGTGTGTTTTCGAAAACTATGATTAAAGATATTCGGTTTCGTACTTCTTACGTATTTGCTGCAGCTTTAGTAGCAACGACCGCCCTGACATTTGTCCCTTCTGCAACGCAAGCGCAGGATGTGGACTTTAACGATTCTCTTTTTGATGATTCATCAGACCCTCTTTTCCAAGATGGTGACGGGTCCCTTTCGATTCCAGACACTCTCGCACCAGCGCCAGATTTAAACGGCGGCACAAGCGGTTTTCAAAGTTCAGAGCTCGCTGATATACCTCGCTCAGGCGAATACAATCAATATGACGCAGGCGTTAAGCCGTTCCCTGTCGAAACCTGCGACCCTCTTCTCGTCGCTGTTTTGACAGGATCAGGTTACATGAAGACTTCTTTGGATGAGCTCTATGGTGGCCGGGCTTCTTGTGGTTTTGTTAAGGCCCAACTGCCCCCGATCCAACCCCCTGTAAATCCTGTGCCCGATTCAACCCAGGTATTAGAGCCTGCGCCGGACATTAGCCTTCCAGACCCAACAGCAGATGCCGATACGGACGAAGGAGGATTGCTTGGCGGTTTGATCCCCGGCGGTGGCTTCTTCGATGGTTTGTCAAACAACCTCTATCTATCGGTCAAAGCTGGCTATCTCCTGCCACAAGGTACAACGGTTACGAGTGGCGGCAACAGCACAACAGATGCGCCAGACGGCGGCTTTGGGGGCTCACTTGCTGTTGGATACAAGTTCAACATGAACAATGAAGGTTTCATTCGGGCGATCAGAGCAGAGCTCGAAGGAAATTACTCAGCCTATAGCCAAGGCAACATTACGATAGGTGGCACAACTACGACCGGTGGTGACACAAGTCTTATTGGCGGTTTTCTTAATGTATATGCCGATATCGGCTTAGGTGGCATTGCCGACATCAGTTTGTTGGACCAAATGGGTGCTTATGTTGGTGGTGGCGCAGGTTACGTCTTGAATGACACGACTTACACAGGCCTTGGCGCGGTTTCTGGGGGCTCTTTTGCTTTCCAGGGAATGTTGGGGCTCAATTACAAAGTTTCAGATCAAGTCACATTGGGGCTTGGGTATCGCTATCTTAACGTCGGCGCCATCGAAGAAAACGGCATCAAGGTCGACAGCCGTAATCACCACATCGTCGAAGGCAGCGTCGTCTACTCGTTCCAGCCTTAGTTTTATGTGGGGAATCAAAGGTGACGCTGGCTTTCCTTGAACAAACTGCCTAAATTGCTCTGCAATGCGCAAATCGGCTCTCATAAAATTGGAAGATCGGGCCCTGATCTCACTTCAGGGTTCTGATGCACGCCCATTTCTGCAAGGATTGGTGTCGAATGACGTCACGAAAGTAAGCTGGCAACAGCCAATTTACTCAGCATTGTTGACACCCCAGGGCAAGTATCTATTCGACTTTTTCATGCTACAGCCCAGAGAAGACAATCCTGATCTACTTTGGTTGGAAACAGAACGTTCCGAAGCCAACACACTGCTTAAGCGATTGAAAATCTTCAAACTGAGAAGTCAGATTGACATCCATTTAGTTGAGCCACCATGCCAGCACTTTGCACTCTTGGACTTCCCAGACAACTTCGAGATTGAAGAACCCGGAGCTCTCTTGTTCAACGACCCCCGCCACCACGACCTCGGCAAACGCCTGATCTTGGATAACGGCCAAGAGTTACCGTCGGAGGTTTCAGATTTAGAGACCTCAGATTTAGACTTCTACGATGAAAGACGTATCCAACTGGCTGTACCCAAACAAGGCCTAGACCTAATTCCCGAGAAGACGACTTTGTTGGAAGCGGGTTTTGAGGAACTCAACGGTCTGGACTGGGACAAAGGTTGCTATATGGGCCAGGAAGTCACAGCCAGGACCAAGTACCGAGGCTTGGTCAAACGACGCCTAATGCCCTTGAGATGTGAAAGCAGTGCCGTCAAATCGGGAACGGACCTTTACCAAGGCAAAAAAAGGGTCGGGACGGTCACCAGCGTCGTAAACAACTGGGTGCTGGCCTCTCTGACCGTTAAATCAGCCATAGCCGTCTTCCAAGAGAGTGAACAAATTCACACAGACGACGGCGAAACTCGCCTAGAGCTGAGCCCCGCTATCTGGCAGCAGTTTCATATGGAAAGCAGCCAGAATGACTGAAGTTAAACGTTGGTGGATTGCTGCCTTCTTATCTTTGGGCTTGGTGCCTTTTACAGTTGGGCCAGCAAACAGCCAAGAACAGTTGTTGATTGGCACCTGGGGCGGACAATACGAAGCTGGGCAACAAAAGGTGTTCTTCAAACCTTTTGAGCAGCTAAGTAAGATTGCCGTTCAGGCCGAGCCACACGGCGGTAATCTCTTCAAACTGATTGCTAAGCAAATCTCAAATCAACACAGATGGGATGTCCTTGACCTCGATCAAGCCAACCTGGAGAAAGCTTGTGAGACTGGATTTCTTTCTCGCCTTGATCAAGCAACGTTGGCGCCTGGCATTGGTGGCCTGAGCCCAGAGGAGGATTTTCTACCAGGAGGGATACATGAATGCGGATTTGCCCATTCTGTCTGGTCGAAAATTTTTGCGGTTAAACTTTCCTCCTTCATCGAGACCCCTCCCCCTAAGAGCATCCCTGAGCTGTTTGATAGTGAAAACTACCCCGGTGGCAGAGGCTTTTTCAAAACACCTGAAGGGTTGATGGAATTGGCTCTACTAGCCGACGGTCTAGTCGGTTCACAAGTATACGAAGTTCTTGCTACAAAGGAGGGACAACAAAGAGCCCTCACTAAGCTAGGGTCAATTCGAAAAGAGATCATTTGGCTCAAGTCAAGCCAACAAGGCTTGGATCTGCTGCAAGAAGGCAAAATAAAGGTCACGCAAGGCTTTCACAACGAAATGCTGCCCGCAGCAAGCAATCAGGAAAATGGCATAGCGCTACTTTGGGACCAGCAATTGCTAGCAATGAGTTATTGGGCCGTTGTCGCTGCTTCAAGCAACCATGAAAAAGCACTTGAATTTATTGGTTTCGCAACCAGCCCTGGTGCAACGGCTTCGCAGGCCTCGTTCTTAGGCTACGGCCCCTCCAGAGTTTCAGCCCAAAGTCTTGTTCGTGAAGATCTTCGCCCTTACATGCCAACCCATGGTGACCATTTGGACCATGCCTTCGTTATCGACTTCTCATGGTGGGATAGAGAAGGCCGCGCAGCAAAATCAGCTTTCTGGACTTGGTACAGATTAGGGATAAAGTAGGCTCTTTAGCCAGGTTTCGCTTTCTCTCACAAAAACGAACCTATCATGCATGGCCTCTCGGTCAGATGCCCAAAACTCTATGCGATCTGGAACCAGGCAGTACCCACACCAATGCTCAGGTCGACGATGAAGGTCTTTATCCTTGAGTCTTTCAATTGCCGTTCTCTCATCAAACAATTGTTTGCGCGAAGACAAGACTCGTGATTGCTTACTGGCCCAAATATCCCGCTGTGACTTCTCAGGTCTAGAGACAAAAAAGCGATCAACGTCACTGTTTGCCAATGGCGTCGCGTCTCCTTCAATCCGAATCTGACGTCTCGAGGACTTCCAATGAAAAGCCAGAGCTGTGTTGGGATGCGCTATTAGATCGTTAGACTTAGGACTGTCGAGATGCGTGTAAAACACAAAACCTGCCTCATCAAACCCACGAAGAAATACCATTCGATTAGAGATGCGTTTTTGGTTGGGATCATAGGTAGCAAGCGCCATAGCACCCGCATCGTTGACTTCTGTGGATTGAGCCTCCGTAAACCAGCTGGCAAAGAGCCCGATTGGGTCGTTTAGATCTTTAGACTTTGTTGACATCGTCAGCTCTTACGAGCTTCTGCTTCAATGGCCTTTCTAATCTCATCCAAACTGCCAGCTTCAACCGGCTCCAACTCTTCCTCACTGACGGTATCTGCTGAAACCGCTCCTTGAAACCAGGGGTGATCACCAGACGAAGACTGAACTTCTCTTTCAAAATTTGAAGGGTCATCGCCAATCACCCTCTGGTCGACAAACCAAGCTATTTCTTGTTCTTGGTCTTCATCGAACTCATCGACAGAAGAAAGAGGTACAGTCTTCAAAGATGTCAAATCAGTGGGGATAGGAGGCGGGAGATCTTCTTTCTCCTGCCGATCCAACACTAACTCTGTGATATCTGCACCCTCTGCCTCTTCATTTAACTCCAAGAGCTCGTCTTGATCCTCTGCGGATTCAGCTTCATCGTCAATCTCTTCTTGTGCACTTACGTCAGTCGTTTCTTCCTCAGCCTGTTCGTTGATCGACACCCTCAAATCAGAGACCGAAATTTCTCCTTCGTCTCGGCTTTCCAATTCCATTAAATCAGGCCTAAGACCCTTGAAAGCAGAATAGAGATCTTGATCCCATTCAGGCGACAAAGCTTGGAGAGAACGTTCTGTAACAGGGTCCATCCCACCGAGACGCAAGGTCCCATCTTCGTCAAGGAAGGTTCCCATTGCAAGTCCAACGTCTTTCATCGTGACATCGCCTAAGTCATCAACCAAGCCCCACGAATCTTTTCCGTTATTCTTAACAAGGTTATGAGTTTCGAGCTTCGCCAGCACTTGTTTCGCCGCTGCATACTTACAACCGATTTGGTTAGAAAGCCGCTCACTGGATGTCCATTTTCTGTCTTCGCTCAAATGTCCCAACTCTCGCAAAGCGGCCAGGGCTAGGTCCATCTCTTGTGCGGCTGTCACTGGAACTTCAGCCATGGCGTTCTCAGCGGAGAAGAAAATAATCAACTGAGCACCTAACAGAACCGCCAACCAGGTCAGAAAACTCCAGATCAACAGAGCCATGAAAGCGAATTTACCCTGCTGTAAAAAATCACCCAGGTGATAGACAGTCAAAGCATATTTGCTGGCTGCCGTCAGTCCAAGCACGACGAAAGCAATTGAAAAAGAAATCAAGGCTCTCACTAAAAAGCCAGCTTTCCAGCGTGGCAACCAGCCGTACAGAAAGAAGAGAAACACTGAGGCCGCGACGACGGCCAGGATACCAAAGACTGCACCAAACTGCCCATGGGCGAAATCCAAAGGCGGGCCGGTCATCTTGCCAAGCGACCAGACAACCGCAAAGGCAGATAGTAATCCAACAATGGGTAAATTAAGGGCCGACACCCAGCGCTTAACAAAACGGCCTGGCAATGACGCAGCCCCGGTTGGATGCATCCGTGTCAGCGCGCGCATGATAAAGGACAGCCAAACAAGCAAGCCAATCGTAAAGATCGCCCAAGCCTTCACGGGATTAGAAGCAATATCGGCGAGAAGCAAAGATCCCGATGGCTCAAAAAAGGCCTCTGCCCGTTCAATCAGTTGCCCTACAAAACTCTCTTCAATTTGGTGAAGACCGTAGTTTAATTGACCAATGCCAAAGATGGTTTGAGCCGCAATGAACCATGGTCCGGCTATTAAAGCCGAAACCAATGCCAAAGCCAAAGCATGACTTAGGAGAGCTGAACGCCAAATTTGCCGAATAAACCTGCCAAACATACCTTTGAACTCTGATCGCGAGGCACTGCCTCATCCGCGGGTTGGTGTCAGTCTTTACAAGAATTGAACCAATAAGTCTCTTTCGATTGGACTTTTTCCATTAAAAAGCCTGTTTTTTTGCAACTTTGCTCAGCTTGTGCTGGAAAATTTTATTGAACAAGCATAAGACCACTAAATTGGACAGAGACGAGACTTTGACGTACAATCGCGTCGCTCTAATTTGTAGCATTATTTATCAAGAGTTTATTGCAAATTAAGGAAAAAAAATGACCGCAGCATCTTCTTTCATGCAAGGCAAACGCGGTTTGATCATGGGGGTCGCTAACGATCGTTCGATCGCTTGGGGCATTGCTAAAGCCTGTGCAGATCACGGTGCGGAGATTGCACTCTGTTATCAAGGTGAAGCCCTCAAGAAACGCGTAATGCCTTTGGCCGAACAACTCGGCACAGACATCGTTCTAGAATGCGACGTTTCCAGCGATGAAAGCATTGATAGCGCTTTTGATGAGCTTGAGAAAAAGTGGGGCAAACTTGACTTTGTTGTCCATGCAATCGGCTTCTCGGACAAGAATGAGTTGAAGGGCGCTTACCTCAATACGTCACGTGATAACTTCACCATGACCATGGATATCTCCTGCTATTCCTTCACTGCAGTGGCACAGCGTGCAGCGCGCATGATGAATGACGGAGGCAGCTTGCTAACTCTCACCTATTACGGTGCCGTTCAAGTTATGCCACATTACAATGTCATGGGTGTCGCTAAAGCTGCTCTCGAAGCGTCAGTCCGTTATTTGGCAACTGATCTCGGACCAAAAGCCATCCGCGTTAACGGCATATCAGCGGGCCCAATCAAGACATTGGCTGCTTCTGGTATCGGAGATTTTCGTGCAATCCTGAAATGGAACGAGCTGAATTCTCCCATGCGCCGTAATGTAACGACCGAAGATGTTGGTAACGCAGCCTTATACTTGCTTTCAGATCTCTCGAAGTCAGTAACTGGTGAAATTCACTACGTTGACGGTGGGTATCATACTGTTGGCATGTTGGCTGTTGATTCAGTTTCCGAGATTGCTGATCTTCTACAAAGCATGAAGCCAAGCGACGAATAGGCAACAGAGACCTCTATGTCCGGAAATTCCTTTGGCCAGGTTTTCAAATTCACAACCTGGGGCGAAAGCCATGGGCCCTCGATCGGTTGTGTCGTTGACGGTGTTCCTGCACAAATTCCACTGGCTGAGGAAGACCTCCAACCTTGGTTGGACCAGCGCAAACCTGGTCAATCCAAATACACGACTCAGCGCCGCGAGAGCGACAGCGTCAAAATAGTTTCCGGTGTATTCAAGGGTAAGACCACTGGTACCCCAATCGGTCTGATTATTGAGAACGAAGACCAGCGCTCAAAAGACTACGGCGACATCAAAGACAAGTTCCGCCCTGGCCATGCTGATTTTGTCTATTGGCACAAGTATGGCATTCGCGATTACCGTGGTGGCGGTCGATCATCCGCGCGTGAAACAGCCATGCGTGTTGCCGCCGGTGGCATTGCCCGCAAAGTTCTCGACCATGTTTTGGGCAGGGAAGTTAAAGTACGTGGCGGCCTGATCCAAATGGGCGGTCGCAAGATCCAGCATCAAAACTGGGATTGGGATCAAGTCACGAAAAACCCTTTCTTCTCTCCTGATGCAGAAACAGCGGAGCTTTGGGGCCAAGACCTCGACAAGATCCGCAAGTCCGGTTCCTCAGTTGGAGCCGTCATTCAAATAACAGCAGAAGGCTTGCCGCCCGGTTTAGGCTGCCCAGTCTATGACAAGCTCGATGCTGATATTGCCAAGGCTTTCATGTCGATTAATGCTGTTAAGGCCGTCGATATCGGCGGCGGGTTTGATACTGCCAGCCTAAGCGGCGAAGAGAACGCTGACGAAATGCACATTGTCGACGGGCAAGCGGCTTTTTTCAACAACAATGCCGGCGGCATACTGGGTGGACTATCTACGGGCCAGCCTATCGTGGCCTCCTTTGCTGTTAAGCCAACCAGCTCTATTCTGACGCCACGCAAATCCATCAATCGTTTTGGTGAAGAAACAGACATCTTAACCAAAGGCCGTCACGATCCTTGCGTTGGTATTCGTGCAGTTCCTGTGGGCGAGGCCATGATGGCCATCGTTCTGGCCGATCATTTACTGCGCGCACAAGCCGAAGGCACGCCCTTTGAGCCTCGCCCCTGGGACAGAAGAGAAAACTAGCTTAGGTTTTCTTACCGGGCAGAAAGCTCGTCAACACCAGTGCCGTCGCAAGTCCCAAAGACAAACCAGCAAAAGCCAAATCGTACCCACCAGTTCGATCAAAGACTTGACCAGCGAAGACTGGACCGAAAGCTCCACCCATGGTGCCAAAGAACACGATAACGCCAAAAATTGCACCGTGAGACCTCGTGCCAAAAATTTCAGCTATAGTTGGCGCGACAACCACGAAAAGACCACCGTGGGCTGCTCCATAAAGGGTTATCACCAAGAATAGGATCCAGTGTGCTTCGACGAAAATCAACAAAACGAGAGAGGCTATCAAGGGCACCAGACACAGTATGTAGGCCGTCCGTCCACCGAGTTTATCGGCAAAGGCCCCTATCGAGAGACGCCCAACGACAGAAGAGGCCCCCAAAACAGTAAGCAACAAGGCAGCAGTCGCTGGCAACATTCCCAGATCCATACCATGAACAGCGATATGAAGAGGTACCGTCATCAGGGTAGAGAAGAACAGCAATTGTACAGCGCATAGAATCCAAAAGTACTTTGTCTTTCGAGCTTGGATAAAGCTGAGCCCCGTCAGCGGCTGAGTTGCAGAGGAACGCGGCTTGGCTGGAACGCTCATAAACTGAGCGCCAACAACCAAAATCAACGCGGCTGCCAACCCCAAAATCATGACGGTATCTCGCCAGCCATATGCAACCAACAGCGTTGCAGCAATGATTGGCATGGCCATCTGCCCAGCCGCCGTGCCGCTCTTCACAACGCCCGTCATGATGCCTTTTCGATTGGGGAACCATTTGGCAATGGGGCCTAAAGTAACAACATCATGTGTTCCCATTCCTAGGCCAAGGAACAAGGCACAGATTGCGAACAGGTGCCAAGGCTCAGAAATGAATGAGATTGCTGCGTAACCCAGACCATAAAGCAAACCAGCGCAACTCAGAACAATACGAGGGCCGAAAAGGTCGCTCAAACGACCACCGGCAATGGCATAGAAGCCCATTAACAATCCGGCAAGCGATGCCCCAAATGACAAAGTTGTGCGCGACCAGCCAAATTCCAGCTCCAGTTCCTTGATCAGCAACGAATAAACGAAAAACAAGCCAATGACCATGAACTGAGTCATCAGCGCGCCCAACACAACAAAATAGCGTCGTTCCATTTACTTCATTCCCTACTGGCCTGCTGGCTATGCAATTAGAGCCAGTTATCACAAAGGGAAGT
>CAJQQJ010000033.1 GCA_905480445.1 uncultured Alphaproteobacteria bacterium
AGTTGAGTGATATGGTCGGGACGCCCGGCAATTTAAGGTCCATCGACGTACAGGTCGCGCGCCTGCGCCGCAAGATTGAGGATGATCCACGATTCCCACGCTACCTTCAAACCGTCCGTGGCATTGGATACGTTCTCTTGGCAAACTAACGGCCCCACTACGCCATCTCGCCGGACGACCCTTTAAGCCCCTCAAACGAATTATGCCGACCACCCTCATGGGGCGATCGATTGCTATTATTCTGATTCCGTTGATCTTGCTGCAGTTAGTGGCAACCTGGGTCTTCTACAACCGCCACTGGGAAGTGGTGACCGAGCGATTAACCAATTCCCTTCGTGGAGAAATCGCGACGGTCATCTATATGGTGGAGAGAACTGAGACTAAATCAGAGCGCGAAGAAGTTTTCAAAATGGCCCGTTGGACCATGGGGTTATTGGTAGATTGGAAAGAGGGTGACTTGCCCTTCAAACGGCCACGCAATTTTGCCTTCCTCGATAGCCGTTTGGCTGAAGCCTTAGAGAAATTGGACCGGCCTTTCGCGCTTGATACCAGATCGACGCCTGGTGAAGCAGAAATCTTGGTCGATATGGACCCTGGCTACCTTCAAGTTTTTGTTAGTCGCGCAAGGCTGTTCTCATCCACCACCTACATCTTTATTCTCTGGATGGTTGGTGCCTCAGCTATCCTTTTTGGTGTCGCCGGTATTTTCCTCAGAAACCAGGTTCGGCCCATCATACGCCTTGCCGAAGCCGCAGAGGATTTCGGAACTGGACGTTCTTTGGATGGGTATAAGCCAGAGGGTGCCCAAGAAGTTCGCCAAGCTTCACGCGCCTTCATTGATATGCAGCACCGTATTAACCGCCACATTACCCAGCGCACCCAAATGCTTTCAGGTGTTAGTCACGATTTGCGCACGCCTCTCACGAGGATGAAACTGCAATTGGCCCTAATGAAAGAGAACGAGGACAACGACAATCTAATTTCCGATGTCCAAGAGATGGAGGCAATGATTGACGGCTATCTGGCCTTTGCACGCGGTGAAGGCACAGAAGAAGCAACTGAAGTCCGGATCAAAAGCCTGGTTGATGAAGTTATTCACGCTGCAGCGCGCGGTGGTCAGGATATCAAGCGAACGTCAATGGCCAGTGCCAAGCTCTTTGCCAAAAAGAACGCCTTCAAACGCTGCCTCACGAATTTAGTCAGCAATGCTCATCGTTACGGCGGAACGAAAACACGATTGTCTGGCGGACCGGATGGTAAAGGTTGGTTCCTCATTCACGTCGACGACAACGGACCGGGCATCCCGGCCAAACAAAGAGGTTTGGCCTTTCAGCCATTCTACCGCTTTGACAGCTCTCGTAACGTCAATACTGGTGGCGTTGGATTGGGTCTTACAATCGCCCAAGATATAGCTAACAACCATGGTGGCAAAGTCGAACTGTCGGTCTCTCCCATGGGTGGTTTGAGAGCCACGATATCCTTACCAGGCTAAAACTATTTTAGCGCTCAGGAGTTTTGGAATCAGTGCAATCGGCCACCGTTAGGCACAGTCTGTTCAGGGCCCACTAAAACAACGGCGTCATTTTCATCCATAAAGCCCATTACTAAGACCTCAGACATGAACTTGCCAATTTGGCGAGGTGGAAAGTTTACAACGGCTGTCACTTGTCTGCCAATCAGTGTTTCTGGTGTGTAGTGAACAGTTATTTGAGCCGACGATTTTTTCAAACCGATTTCGCCGCCAAAATCGATGACCATCTCGATAGAGGGCTTCCTCGCTTCAGGATAAGGCTCGGCCTCGATTATTGTCCCAACTCGCATATCTACCGCAAGAAAGTCGTCAAACGTGATGGTCATTCAAAAGCTCCAACTCTTCGATCAGTTTTGGCTCTTTTCAACCGAATAATAGTGGGCCGTCAAGTCTCCAAAATGACATCATCTTCATCGAAAGCATCGTCTTGAGCTTTTTTCGAGCTGGGACGTCTATCATTCAGGTATCCCGCCCAACGCTCGGCCTGGGCCAGACTTTGGTCAACGACTTTCATAGTTTTTGCGAAATCCTCTGTTTCATCCGACAACCATACCCTGAGAGCTCGTAAATAAACACCGACCAAGAATTTGACCTTCAGTGCACCAGCTATCCCCGAAGTCGACACACCGGCTGCATCTAAGGTCCAGCGCATTGATCGACTTAGTCTCTGGCACCCACAGATTGCAGCACCACCGTCCGTCATGGAAGCATTTGCAATAGATTTCAGGCCTTCGCGATAAGGCAGCATCTCGTCGAAGCGCGCCAAAATCATTTCGAACAATCTGTCCCTAACGGAATCAGCGGAATCGCGTTCAAAGTCACTCAACATAGCCTTATCAACTCGGCGCGCAAAAGCATTCAGTATCTGTTGTTTTGACCCAACTGCCTCATAAAGCTCATCCAAAGGGATAGATGCGAGCTTGGCAACGTCGTAAAGCGTCACCGTCGCCCAACCTTGGGTTTCGGCAGCTTTCATCGCTGCATCAATGACAGAGTTCAGTGATTTTTCCGTTTTAGATTTTGGCATAGCAATCTCGCTGCTTGATTAAGCTGAGACTCATATGGGGAACTAAGAGGTGAAAATCAACCGTTCCTAACCCGCGAGCTCCTTCGAGCGATCAGTTGCTGCTTGAATTGCTTTGATCATGAGTGGCTGCAAACCATCGTCGGCCATCAGAACATTCAAGGCTTCGAGTGTTGTGCCGCCCGGGCTCGTAACGTTGATTCTAAGCTGTGCAGGTTCTTCATCCGCGGACTCTGCTAAGGCACCAGCTCCCGCAACAGTATGCAAGGCCAATCGTTTGGACAGAGCTTCAGGTAGCCCGGCCTTTACACCGGCTTCCGTAAGGGTCTCAATTAACAAAAATACGTAAGCTGGACCACCGCCAGACAGTGCGGTCACTGGGTTGATCAGATCTTCATCCTCAATCCAATCAGTCAAGCCGACCGCGGACATAAGAATTTCAGCAGCAGCCCGTTGATCCCCTGAAACTGCTTGGTTCGCACAGAGAACGGAAATTCCTCGGCCAATTGCTGCAGGCGTGTTTGGCATCACGCGAACAATTGCGGTGTCATCACTGAAGATACTCTCAAAATAGCTGATCGTCTTACCGGCGGCTATTGAGACAACCATACATCTCGGCTCAATTATGGATTTGTATTCAGCTGCCGCTTCGTCCATCATCTGCGGTTTGACTGCCAAAATGAGCGTCGAAGGACTGATGTTAGATGGTAGGTCACTAGCGCCTGCAACGACAGTCACACCGAGCTTCTTAAACTCACTCAGGCTATCAGAGAAAGGCTCAACGATGAATACATCATTCGGCTCTAGGCCGTCTTTTAGCCAACCTTGCAAAAGTGCTGAGCCCATCTTCCCACAACCAACGAGTAAAACTGGCGCTGCGGCCTTGATGGGCATCGCCATTATGCTTGACCTTTCGTGTCCAATAGAGAGGCTGCAAGTGCCTCTTCCGGTGTCTTCCCACCCCAAATAACAAACTGGAAAGCTGGGAAGAAACGGTCGCATTCACCAATCGCGATGTCGATTAGGTCTTCGATTTGCTCACTCGTAGCGCCGCCAGCGCCTCTCAGTAAAAGGCTATGGCGGAAAAGAATCGCGTTATCGGACGTGGCCGATTCAAAATGCCCTACCCAAATTTTGGAATTTATGGCTCCCAACAGTTTAGCCATGGCTTTTTCTGAGCCTTGTGGGGCGGACATTTCCAAACCACAAGAAAGATGCAACGCCTGCATATCATGCAGCCAAAGGCAGTGGATTTGATAGGTGGTCCAATGGCCAGGACAGGCAATCAGCAGCTCATGCTCGCTCTGCCTGGACGTGGTCCATTCTTCTTCTTGAATCAAAGCTTCAAGAGTATCTAATGGATTTTTACAGTCTTCCAGACCCCAGCTAGTTGCTAGAACTGCCATCTTCCTTTTCCCCTTTGGAAGTAGGCTAGTCCCCAAAAACTAGCCTCCAAAAATTCTGAACTTCAAACCAGTTCAGAGAACGAAAGAAAGATGACAGACTCGAGTCGTCGATTCAAGCTAAGAGGTTGAAAACCTAATACTTTTCCACAGCTTTTTTAGTTTTTAGCTTTCGGAGTCGCGGCCCGAGTCGTTTTTGTTGTCTTTTTTGACGCAGTCGCTTTTTCTAGAGCTTCAATTCGGGCTTCGAGCCGTTCATTTTCTTCCCTTGCTTTGACCACCATGGCACGGACCACGTCAAACTCCTCACGTGGTACGACATCGAGTTCGGACAGATAGCGATCCAAGCGTTGCTTGATCTGTTCCTCGACTTCACCTTTCACGCCCGATACAGCGCCAAATGCTCCGTTGGCTACTTTGGCCAGGTCGTCCAAAATTCTATTGGGTATTTGCATGAGTTCTTCCTTGAGCGTGAATTTGTCTTCTACATGGGAAGCCAAGCTGAGAAAACAATCAAAAGGCAGGAATATCAGTAAATTTGGAGTCGCTGATTATTTCATCCGATGCTAAACAAAGGCCAACCTTCTCAATTGGCAGTTTTGTTTTTGATGCTTGCAGTCCTCCCCTACCCTTCAATCGATCCCATAGCTATTTCGCTGGGGCCTTTCGACGTTCGCTGGTACTCGCTTGCCTATATAGTAGGATTGATCCTTGCTTGGCAGGTTTGCCGCTATCTTGCAAAGACCTACAGTAAGTCAATCACCGCCGAACATTTCGATGACTTTGTTGCTTACTGTGCGCTCGGCATTATTTTGGGCGGTAGACTGGGCTATGTCCTCTTCTACAACTTTCAAGCCTACATCCAGAACCCAATAGAAATTCTCTACGTCTGGCAGGGCGGCATGTCGTTCCACGGCGGATTGCTGGGTGTCGTTGTCGCGATCCTTTGGTTCGCAAGAAGCCGCTCGATATCCCAATATGAATTGGCTGACATGATTGTTGTTGTCGGGCCCATTGGGTTGTTGTTAGGCCGAATAGCGAACTTCATTAATGGAGAGCTCTACGGTCGTGTGACTGACTTTTCGTGGGCTTTCGTTTTTCCAACCTCGGGCGATGGCCTCCCCCGCCATGCCAGTCAGTTGTACGAGGCAGGCCTCGAAGGTGTCGTCCTTGGTTTGTTGTTGTTTGGGCTTTACCGCGTCGACAGTGTTCGAGAACGTTTCGGAACCATCACTGGTGTCTTCTTTCTCGGCTACGGGATTTCCAGGTTCCTTGTCGAGTACGTGAGAGAACCTGACCACCATATCGGCTTCCTCTTTGATTTCATCACTATGGGCCAACTCTTGTCGCTGCCTTTGATCATAGCCGGTATTCTCTTCATCACTTATGCGCCGAAGTTCAACGGTGCCAAATCCTGAAACTAACCTCACCGAACTGCTGAAACGAAGGATCAGCGAATACGGGCCGATAGACCTGGGGACCTTCATGTTCGAGGCGCTCCAACATTCTCAATTCGGCTACTACAATCGACCAGTCGTTTTAGGCAGCAAGGGCGATTTCATTACCGCCCCAGAAATTTCACAAGTCTTTGGTGAACTCATTGGGCTTTGGCTGCTTGAACGCTGGCAATCCATGAGTGAACCAAGTTCCTTTGCCCTTGTTGAGTTAGGGCCCGGCAACGGCACTCTGATGTCAGATGTTTTGAGAGCCGCAAAACTGCTACCCGGTTTCATTAACTCGATGGAGTTACATTTGGTTGAAAGCAGCAACAGTCTACGGCAGATTCAAGCAAATAAACTATCGGCCTTTTCACCAATTTGGCACCAAGACATCACCTCGCTGCCACAAAGCCCAACTCTAATAGTGGCTAATGAATATTTCGACGCTTTGCCCATTCGTCAGTTCACCAAAACGGATGAAGGTGACTGGCGCGAAA
>CAJQQJ010000034.1 GCA_905480445.1 uncultured Alphaproteobacteria bacterium
CAGGGCTTGGAACTGATCAGCACAACGATAAAGCCGGTCCTTCTTTTGCACTCTGCGAATGAAGTCCGTAAGCAAATCAGATTTGTAAAGATTCTGTAGGAGTGTTTCGCTAGGAATTTGGTCATCCGCGAGTTGACTGGCTGTATGAACATACTCCTGTCGCCGAGGATCATCTGCAGGAGCGGATGGATCGGGCTCTCCTTGGTAGATTGTGCGCTTAATTGTTAGGATTTCCGCCGTCGGCAACAAATCATTAGTTTCGCTTGCCAAGGCTTCAAGAGCGTCGGGCCGAATGAAACCGTCAAAGTTACACCAGCCAAACTCATCCATATGAGCGTGGCAGTCTGTCAGAAAGGCGGCTCCCTCAACCTCATCAAGGTTGGCAATTGGAAAACGCTCAAGATCAACAAGATTGAGCGCCATATTTTGTTCTGTTGGAAAAGTAGCAGTGGCCATAACTGTCCTCATTTTTTGACAGTAAAACCCTTATCACAATTCCTCTTTTTGAAAAGCTAGAAAGACAAACCTCTTGTCTGAGCGCTAGAGCTTGTTGAAGGTTAGCCCTTTGTCGTCTGCACCATTACCAAAGTACATTGTCTTACCAACAATCTCGCACGTCGTGCGCATTGTTGCCGTGCCAGAGCCTGCTGCCACTTTGACATGCAATCCAATGTTTTGATAAGGCGACCCAAGAGATACCGGCGACACTTCATAACTCTTTGGGCCTTGCGTGTGTTTGCCTTTACAGCCATTTCCTTCACAGGAGATTTTCCCATTGCTGCTAAAAGTCCAAACCGCCGAACCTCTGTGAGCCTGCTTGGGCGGGAAATACCTTTGCCACTTTCCGGTTACGCTCTGAGGTGTACATTGTAAAGCGCTGGAAGATCGTTCAGCTTTAAAAACGACGGGTCCTGAGGCCGCTGGAGCTTTCGAGGAGCCACCCACGGAATTACATCCCGATAGAATTAGTGATGATCCTAATACAACACCTGCGACTACAGGCCAGGTTTTAAAAATTGTGGTCATGCTTCGAACTTCCCCGATAGATAAAATTCTATTTAAACAGGCGAGGCTGAGAAATCAAACCTTAACGCAATGCTCTCGCAAACTTGTGGATATCATCAATCATTAGCTCTGGCTCTTCCATGGCTCCAAAATGGCCACCGCTTGGCATTTCGGTCCATTGCTGCACGTTGTAGATTCGCTCAACGTAAGACCTTGGGGGCCAGGCCAGCATTTCCTCTGGGAAAACTGCCATGCCACAAGGGACTTCTACACGGCGCCCTTCTGGTGACAGCAAGCGTCCGCCCTCTTCTCTGCGGCCGTAGTAGATCCAAGTGGAGGTGTTGAAGGTGCCTGTCACCAGGTAAACCATGATGTTGGTTAGTTGTGCATCCTTGGAATGGACTTCATCCAGCGTCTTGCAGCGAAGATCTGACCAGTGAAAGAACTTCTCAGTAATCCAGGCGGCAACACCGACAGGGCTGTCCATAAGGCCATAGCCTAGAGTTTGCGGTTTGGTGGCCTGTTGAGTGCGATAGCCGTCCTGCATGATTTGATCACGGTCAAACTTATCCGACCAGACTTGCTCCTCTGCATTCTGTGGCCCGTCAGGATGGCGCATGGTCAAAATGTTGATGTGTATCGCTGAACAGGCAGGTGCATGATCATAGCCCAACCAGGAAGAGATCGCTCCACCCCAATCACCGCCCTGTGCGATATAGCTTTCATAGCCCAGCACATCGGTCATCAAAATGTTGAAACACTGGGCCATCGCACGTGGCCCCCAAGGTTTTGGTGGTGGTCCGGAAAACCCAAAACCCGGCAGCGAAGGCGCGATGACGTCAAAAGCATCCTCTTCATTGCCGCCAAAGCGCTCTGGATGTGCCAACTGCTCAATGATCTCGTCAAATTCGACCACAGATCCCGGCCACCCGTGAGAGATCAACAGTGGCTGAGGGTTACTGCCCGAACCCTTCTCATGAATGAAATGCAGATCAACCCCTTCGACCTTGGCTTTGAAATTGGCAAAGCGATTGAGCCGAGCCTCCGCCGCACGCCAATCGTAATCATTGAGCCAATAGTCACATAGCTCCTGCATATAGGCCTTGCTGGCGCCAGCCTCCCAGCCTTCTAAGTCAGGCATGGTCTGCCATGGATAGGTGGCGACGCGGTCGCGGATGCGATTGAGAGTTGTGTCAGGGATCGAGATTGTGAAAGGCGTTATTCTGTTCATGTGACACGACCTAAATGAGACGAAGCAAAAAGCAAGAGGCTAAAATTCTTCAATTGTTGCTGTTTCAGCCAGGAAACAAAGACCCGAGGGACTCTTCATGTTTTTCTGAACTCGCTCGACGATCAATTTAACAGTATCTTTCAAATTTGAAACTTCAGGGACAACAACTTCATTCCCTACAACGAGGTAGTCACGCTCCCTATACCACTATGAGACCTCAGTATAAGGCCTATTTTCCCGTCTGACATTACCGAATTAGCGATGGATTTCCAGTAGGATCAGTTATTTGCAACTTTTAGGGTTGGATATAGCCAATTTGGCATGGTTTCACGCCCCATTTCTGGGTTT
>CAJQQJ010000035.1 GCA_905480445.1 uncultured Alphaproteobacteria bacterium
ATTCTTGGCCTGGGTTTACTGTCGCTCGGCCTGAAACGTGGTGAAGTCATTTCCGTTTTGTCAGAGGACCGTAAAGAATGGCTCTTCGCAGACCTGGGTGGACAATCCGTCGGGGCTATTGTTTCTGGAATTTACACAACAGACTCAGCCTCGCAGCTGGAATACCTTGTTAATGACTCCGGCAGTCGTTTTCTGTTTGTTGAAAATGATGAGCAGTTGGACAAATATCTGTCAGTTAAAGACAAGGTTCCCAGGCTCACAAAAGTCATCGTTTTTGATGAAGACGGTCTGCGTGACTTCTCGGATGAAAGGGTGATATTCATAGACGAGCTCTATGAACTCGGTAGAGCTCACCTACAAGACCATCCAAATCTGTTCGAAGAAGAGATCGCGAAATCCAAGCCTGAAGACACAGCAATTCTAGTTTACACATCCGGCACAACTGGCATGCCAAAGGGTGCAATGGTCGGCCAAGGCAACCTAATTTTCTGTCTAATATCAAGTTTTGAATTGGTTCCGACTTTTCCGACCGACGACCAGATCTGCTTCTTGCCACTTTGTCATATCCTCGAAAGAGTCTTCTCTTCTTTCGCGCCTCTCGGTTCAAGATCCACCTTGAACTTTGCTGAGAGCCCAGAGACAATTTTCGACAACCTGCAAGAAGTCAGCCCCCATACCTTTGTGGCGGTGCCTCGCGTATGGGAGAAAATCTATTCTCGGGTATCTATTCTCATCAGTGATGCAACTGGTTTCCAACGTTGGGCTTTCAAAAAGGCTCTCGCTGTTGGAGAGAAAAAAGCAGCGCTTGAATTCGAAGGCGAAGCAGTTCCAGCGTCGCTTGAATGGTCATACAAGTTCTGGGATTTTGCCGTCTTGAAAAATCTGAGACGCATGCTCGGAATGGACCGGATGCGGCGCGCGGGATCGGGTGCAGCTCCTATCGCTCCAGAACTGCTGCGTTGGTTCCACGCTATTGGTGTAAAGATCTTTGAGGGCTATGGTATGACGGAATGCTCCGGCGTCATCTCGATTTGTACTTTTGGTCAAAACAAAGTTGGCACCGTCGGGCTTGCCGTTCCAGGCTCCGAAGTTACTGTTGGTGAAGGCGGCGAAATACTCTATCGCGCTGGCAATGTGTTCCAGGGCTATTGGAACAAGCCTGACAAAACTGCTGAAACCATCACAGCAGATGGCTGGCTTAGAACCGGAGATGTCGGCCATGTCGATAACCAAGGTTACGTCACGATTACTGGTCGTTTAAAGGATATCATTATCACTGCGGGCGGGAAGAACATCACCCCGGCAGAGATGGAGAACCGTCTTAAGTTCTCACCTTACATCTCCGACGCAGTCATTATTGGCGACAAACGCAAGTTCCTGACTTGTCTGGTAATGATCGATCAGGAAAATGTTGAGAAATTCGCCCAGGACAAAAAGGTACCCTTCTCCAACTATGCATCTCTATGTGCTGCCCGAGAGGTACAAGACTTGATCAAGGACGTTATTGATCAGGTGAACAAAGATTTCGCCAGGGTTGAGCAAGTCAAAGACTTCCGTTTGATCGACATTTTGTTGACCGCAGAGGACGACGAACTGACGCCAACCATGAAACTCAAGCGCAGCTTTGTTGAATCAAAGCACGCTCATTTAATCGCCGAAATGTACTAGGCGACAAACGCCGTGGTGACAAACGCCATAATTTCGGTTTAGTTTGTTGGGACAATCCAACAATAACAAGGGAGAAAAGTTGATGAAACTTTTGAAAACACTACTCGCTGCAACAGCAGCAACGGCCATGATGGCTTCTTTTGCTCAAGCCGAGCAAGGTGTGACTGACAGCGAAGTGCTGATCGGTTCAAACAATGATCTGTCCGGTCCTTTCGCTGCTTTTGGCGCTCCGGCGACTAAAGCAGCTCAGCTTTATTTCGATGAAGTTAACGCCAACGGCGGAGTTCATGGTCGTAAAATTCGCATGATTGTTGAAGATCACGGTTATCAAATGCCTAAAGCAATCCAAGGCATGAACAAGCTGATCAACGGCGACAAAGTTTTTGCTATGCTGTTGTCACTTGGTACACCGATGAACATTGCGGCATTCAAGCTACAAGACGCAAAAAAGATTCCTAACGTTTCCCCGCTTTCCGCGGCAAGACAAATGGTTGAGCCATTCTCACCTTTGCATTACGGCGGCACGGCATCTTACTATCACCAGATCAAAGCTGGTGTACAATACCTAGCAAATGAAAAAGGTGTTTCTCAAGTTTGCGCTATGTATCTGCCAACAGATTTCGGTAAGGAAATACAACAGGGTGCCGTTGACGCCGCTGCTGAAAATGACGGCATTAACTTCGTAACTGAAACCACACACAAGCCAGACGATGCCGACTTTGTTGGTTCATTGCAAAAGCTGAAAGCTGAAGGCTGTCAAATCGTGACAATGGCTTTGGGTGTTCGTCAAGCAATCACCGTTTCTGGTACTGCTAAGAAACTAGGCATGACTGATTTGATCCTGCTGAATTCATCTGCGGGTTTCCACACAGTGATGGCAAAGGTTCCTGGTGGCATCACCGAAGGTCTCTACGCTGCTTCTGGCTGGGCCGATCTTCTGTCCCGCATGGACAAGCCTGAAGTACAAAAGTTCTTTGGCGCATACACAACAGCAACCGGCGAAAAATTACCTGGCACAGGCGCATTGCTTGGTCACTCTGCGGCGGTCACTTTCGTGAAAGCTCTCGAAGCTGCTGGTTCTGACCTAAATGCTGCTTCGTTCCAGGCTGGCATGGAAAGCCTCGACTATGAAGACGTCGTTTCAGGCAACCATGTGGATTATTCTGCTACTGATCACCAGGGTGCTGATGAAATCATCATCTCTGTTATCGAAGGTGGTAACTGGAAAGAAATCAACCGGATGTAAGAGGCTTTACCTCTTTCCTCATAGGGCTCCGGTCTCCGGGGCCTATTTTTTTGCCTAGTTTTCAAACAGGCTTGGATCAAAAGCAATTGGTTGTACAATCCCACCCGCTTCTTCCAATACCTGCAAGACCTCTGGTGTGCCAATCATGGCCTCCCAAACAGACCAAAGCGTCGGGAACTCAGCCGCAAGATCAATGTCTGTCAAAAGAGCGTTTCTGACCTGAGGCACCAAGAAACAATCCGCCAAAGTGATTTGATCGCCCACCGCGAACTTGCCTGCCGATTTCTGCAGCAGCAACTCAATCGCGCCAAACTCACGGCGAATGTAGTGCTCTCTTAGGGGGTGTTTTGTTGGCTCAGCCTTGACCATACCCCAATCACCCATCGCCTGAATGATAAAAGGAATGTTCTGATAAGGCTGTATGTCCGCCGCCACAATCCACATGATCCGCTTGGCCTCAGCCACAGCCCAAGGGTCTTCCGGCAACAACGATCTGCCCTCTGGTAGATCAAGTGTTGCCTCTAAGTATTCGATTATGGGGCCAGTCTGGGTCAGCTTTCGGCCGTCGGGCAACAACAGGATTGGCACGCGACCTTCTGGGTTAAAAGCTGTCAAATCAGTCGTACCAAGTGCCTCGGTTACTGGGTCTCCTTCC
>CAJQQJ010000036.1 GCA_905480445.1 uncultured Alphaproteobacteria bacterium
GAACCTTAGTTGAGCGCTGGTACACCGATGATTTCATCTCTGCTAATCCCGACGCCATTGAAGCTAGGATCAAACAAGTTGTAGATACATCGGAGGAGGTGTTCTTGTCTGTTTTTGATGTCTACGCTGGTACAGAAATGGCGCCTTGGTTGAAAGAAGTGACCTGTCCTTGTTTGGTTTTAACAGGTGAATTAGACGGCGCGTGTAGTCCTCGGCATAACCATTTCATGGCGGATCAATTGCCTAACTCTGATCTGGTCATCTTGGATGCGATTAAGCATTCCATTTTGATTGAAGCGCCTGAGCGCGTTATCCCACCGCTCAAAGAATTTCTGATGAAGCATCGAGGTGCAAATGCCTAAATTCACCAAAGATCTGGGCAAGCCAGACGCACTCAATGATCAATCAGTAGCGGCGGCCATGCGGTTGTTCGAAGACGGTCGCTTGTTTCGATACGGCGAAGTTGGCAAGGGTGTCGCGGAAGCTGGATTGTTTGAAGAAGAATTTGCAGCCATTACAGGACGTTCCTTTGCGCTGGGGGTTAACTCCGGCGGTTGTGCGATGTTCTTAGCAATGAAAGCAGCTGGTGTTGAACCAGGTGAAAAGGTTCTGGTTAATGGTTTCACTTTAGCCCCTGTACCCGGCGCTATCGAACACGCTGGTGCGGAAGCCGTGCTTGTCGAGATCAACGATGAACTGACTATCGATTGCGATGATTTGGATACTAAGGCGACGGTTACTGGTGCCAAATTCTTGTTGTTGTCCTATATGCGTGGCCACATAGCCGACATGGATAAGGTTATAGCGGTCGTTCGCAAGCATGATCTGGTTTTGATCGAAGACTGTGCTCATGCCACGAAGGCCTTTTGGGGCGACCAGATGATTGGTACTTTTGGTGCCGTCGGCTGTTTCTCTATGCAGACCTTCAAGCACCTCAATTCTGGTGAAGGCGGTGTGCTGGTTTTTGATGATGAGAATATCGCCGCCAAAGCCATACTCATGTCGGGCACTTACATGCTCTACGAACAGCACACGGCCAGACCGTCAATGGAAGTTTTTGAGCGTCATAAATACGATATGCCCAATTGTTCAATGCGTATGTCTAATTTGGTCGCGGCGATCCTAAGGCCGCAATTGCCGGAATTAGAAGCAAGGATAGGGCACTGGGATAAGGTTTATGATTGGATCGGTGAGGGTATTTCGAACACGCAGCATCTGCGGCTACCTAAACGCCTGGACAAAGCCAAACCAACGCCGACTTCTATTCAGTTTGTTGTCGAAGACTTGTCCTACGATCAGATAGAAAGCTTTTTGGCCCTCTGTGCCAGTCAAGGTCTGCATATTAAATGGTTTGGTGCTGCCGAGCCCGTGGGCTTCACGAGTCGCCCTAGCCATTGGCACTATGTTGACGGCGGTCAAGAGATGCAGAAGACAGATGCTATTCTTCGACGTGTTTGTGACATTCGCACGCCTCTCTCATTGCAGCATGAAGACTGCCAACTCATCGGAGAAATACTCCAGGAAGCTATGGCAACGACAGTTTCCACCTCTTAGAGCAAGCCGTGTTGCAACAAGATTGCACAACTCGCCACGATCTTTGCACCACTGGAGCATGATCGAGACGTGAATACTTCCTAGGTTCCTCTCAATTCTAAGGAGGAGCCAACTATGTTTAAAACCCTGTCTGTTAAACTGATCGGATTAGCTTTCCTGGCCCTATGGTCATTGGTTATGATCCAAGTCAGCGAAGCCACTGAGCCAGAGACGCTCAGCAAAGATGCTGTCTATCAAACCGTTGAAAAAACTGGGAAAGCTCAGCTTTTTTTGAGCGACGGTCAAAACAATTTTTTTGCAGCGGAAGGTATAGCATCACATGTCGATGTCGCTATATCTGGGCTGCTTTCCAATGTCACATTCTACCAAATCTTTCACAACACATCTGATCAGTGGGTAGAGGGTTTCTATGTTTACCCACTACCGGAAAACTCTGCTGTTGATGCGTTGGAAATGATCATCGCCGACAGAGTGATCAAAGGTGAGATCAAAGAGAAGCATGAAGCTAAGAAAATCTACGAACAAGCCAAGGCTGACGGTAAGGCGGCTTCTTTGGTCTCTTCAAGACGACCGAATGTGTTTACGACGTCGGTGGCGAATGTTGGTCCTGGTCAACGCATCGTCATTAAGATCGGAATGAAATTTCGCAACCACTATGAAAGCGGTAAGTGGCGCTTCCATATGCCGATGGTTGTGGCACCGCGTTATGGTGACAAAAATGGTGGGAACAAAGGACTCAATCTGGCAGAACCGGCAAACACCGCAGCGGTCAACTCGCCAACACCAAACCCAAAAACTGGGCTGGAGCTTAATCCGTTTACGCTATCGATTGATCTTGATGCCGGCTTGTTGATCACTGGCGTGACTTCGCTAAATCATGAGATCAATACAGTCATTGAAGATCCAAGCAGGGCTTCGATTGAATTGAAAACGGACCGTGCACCGGCAGACCGTGACTTTGTTCTAGAATGGCAAACAGAAGATTCGATTGGTCCTCAGATCGCGCTTTTCAAAGAAGTGCGCGGTAATCAAACACACGTCTCTGCCCTTGTTGTTCCGCCGATTGAGAAGCCAAAAGACTTAACGGTTTTACCACGGGATCTGATCATCATCTTGGATACATCCGGCTCAATGGACGGTCCGTCGATTGTTCAGGCCAAAGAGGCACTACATTTCACGCTCAATCGCCTGACGTCTAAGGATCGTTTCAACGTCATCGCCTTTGATTCAACGACTTCTGCTGCATTTCCAGTGTCTCAGCCTGTGACAGCGGCCAACATGTCAGTGGCTAAGAACTTCGTCGATCTTCAGCAGGCCGATGGCGGAACTGAAATGATGCCTGCCTTGGCTCTTGCCTTGTCAGAGAAGCCAAAAGAGGGCCGTATGAGGCAGATCGTGTTCATTACTGATGGTGCCGTTGGATATGAAGATCAGGTACTCGCGCAATTGTCCAGTCGACTGGGAAAGAACCGTGTTTTTACGGTCGGAATTGGCTCTGCTCCGAATACCTATTTCATGACGAAACTGGCTGAGTTTGGGCGTGGAACCTACAGCTACATTTCTGATGTCAACCAAGTGAATTCAGCCATGTCGACTTTGATGGCTAAGCTAGAGACTCCTTTGTTAACTGACGTGAAGGTTGTTTACGCAAATGGTATGATCGACAGACAACTCTTTCCAAATCCATTGCCGGATCTCTACTTCGGGGAGCCTGTGGAATTTAATCTACGGTACGACACAATCGAAACCCTGAAAGATCCTATCAATTTGACAGGCACCTTCAACAGCAAAACTTGGGAACAATCGTTGGATTTGACCAAAGCAGAAGATCGATCTGGTGTTGCAGCGCTATGGGCGAGAGCGAAAGTTGAACAACTGGAATCTCAGCGACTAACAGGGACGGCCACGAATGTTGTGCGTAAAGCGGTTCTCGATGTGGCGTTGGATTACAGCCTTGTGACGGCCTACACCTCTTTGGTTGCTGTGGAGCAGGAACGTTCAAGACCTGCCGATCAACCTATTAACTTCGAGCATCTTGCTACAAACCTACCCGCCGGTTGGACTTTCGAAAAAGTCTTCGGTGATCCATCAAACTATACCGAAACCCAGCAGCAAACCGAAGAAAAGGCAGCCGGTGAAGAGAAAGTTAAAAAGGTTGCTTTGCCAAAGGGTGGCTTGGCCAGCAACCTTCTGGTTATTCTGGCTTTACTGTCCTTGTTGCTAAGTTTGGTCTTGTTCAGACCAACAGCCAAAACGAGATTAGCCTAAATGTTGAAATTCGGGTGGAGGAGGGCGACAGCTGTCACTCTCCTACTTGTCTCAATGGGCTTAACCGCGAAGGCCAGCTATATTCCGTTGAAGGCCATGTTAGCAAACAACTTGATCGAGACTGCTTGGCAGAAAACCTTGGACAAGGGCGGTGCTAATCGCCCTTGGTCGTGGGCGGATCACTGGCCGGTTGCTCGTTTGTCAATTCCTTCTTTGAACGAAGACCACATTATCATAAAGGGAGCCCAGGGCGCGTCTCTGGCCTTTGCTCCAGGTGCCATGTCTGGATTTGCAGTCCCTGGTTCAAAAGGTGTAGCGATCGTTGGCGGTCACAGAGACACTGATTTTGGGTTTCTGAGAGAAATGAAACTGGGCGAAGAAGTCAAACTGCAGACATCGAGTGGAGAATGGCAGACCTACCGAGTTACCGCTACTGATATCGTTGACAGCCGTGACGCCTACATCCGTGAAAGCGTTGATGAACAAAGGCTGTTACTTGTTACTTGCTACCCATTCGATGCACTTGTGCCAGGCGGGCCTCTCCGGTATGTAGTTTCAACAGAACGTATTTTATAGATTTTATTAAGTTATTTTTATGAGCAGTAATGCTTACGATTACATCATTGCAGGCGGTGGCACCGCTGGTTGTGTTCTCGCCAATCGGCTTTCTGAAGATCCTGACACGTCGGTTTTGTTGATTGAAGCTGGTGGGAGCGGAAAGAGTTCTGCCATCAAGATGCCTGGTGCTGTCGGGCGTTTGATCGGTAATCCCGTACATGATTGGTGCTTCAAATCTGTCCCTCAAGCCGGCTTGAATGGCCGCGAGATAGAGTTTCCGCGCGGCAAGGGGCTTGGCGGCAGCTCGAACATCAACGGTATGCTTTGTTCGCGCGGCAATCCGAAAGACTTTGATTCTTGGCAAGCATCCGGCTTAGACGGATGGGGCTACAACGATCTTCTGCCTTACTTTATCCGTTCTGAATCGGCACCTGATAGATTGAATGACCCGCTTCATGGACAAGATGGTCCGGTCCAAATCAGCCCGACACAAAATTTTGGGGAGATCGACCAAGCTTTCCTGCAAGCCTGTGAGCAATTGGGGGTGCCGTACAATGACGATTTCAATGGTCTCTTCCAATCCGGCGCTGGCCAGTTTGATACGACAATCGGCAATGGACGTCGTAGTTCGGCAGCGAGTGCCTATTTGCATTCGGTCATCAAAAGAAAAAACCTTACGGTCCTAACAGAAACCGAGATCTCAAAGGTACTGATTGATCAAGGTCGGGCCACAGGCGTTTTGTATCAAAAGAACGCTGTACAAAGAACCGTTTGGGCTGATCGTGAAGTCATTTTGAGTTTGGGTGTTTTTGGATCACCACAGTTACTCATGCTATCTGGCGTTGGCCCTGGTGATCACCTCACGGAAAAATCAGTCAAACCTGTTGCAGACTTACCAGGTGTCGGTGAGAACTTACAAGACCACTTAGTTATGCCTGTCCAGTTTGAGCTTCAGGACCAAGATCTTTCATTAGCCCGGTACATGCGCCTTGATAGGGCGATGAAAGCGGCATTTAGCTATTTCTTAACCAAATCTGGTCCCGCGGCCTCACCATTTTGGAGCTGTGGTGGTTTTTGGGGTGGGAACCTGGCTGAAGATTATCCGAAATTTGAATTCTACTTGCTGCCCTTGATCCTTAGTCAAAGCAAGTCTGGCCTATTGCATCGAATAGGCGAAAAATTACTTTCCGGTGGAAGACCGGTTAGTGCTGGTATGCAGATAGAGATGTTACAGATGCGACCTCATTCTAGAGGGTCTGTAAAATTGCAGACGAACAAAGTATCCGATTCACTTTTGATCGACCCTGGTTACTTTTCAGACGCAAGAGATCTGGAGGATTTGAAAGAGGGGCTAAACTTTGCTAGAGAAATTGCCAGTCAAGCTGCCTTTGATCCATTTTTGGGTCGTGAGATCGCCCCTGGTTCCGCGTTGCAAAGCGAAGCGGAAATGAACGAGGCAGTCTGTGCAATGGCAACAACAGGCCAGCATCCCGTTGGCACCTGCAAGATGGGCTTGAGTGACGACAAAAATGCAGTGGTCGATAGCAACTGCAGGGTTTTGGGTGTCGAAGGGTTGAGAGTTGTTGACGGTTCTATCATACCTACACAAGTCACGGGAAATCCTTGTGCCGTCACTGTTGCCATGGCTGAGAAAGCCGCTGATTTGATTTTGAACAAGAATCCTTTGCAACATCTGCAATACCCAGCGTAGACCACTTGGTCTAAATTGGCTGCTGTTATTCTTACGTTCTAGAGTCAAACCGATTCGACTTTGCTCCTAAATAGGTCAGTTTGTGAGCCCTAAATGAGCGAAAATTGCCCTGCTGTTGGATTTTCCTTCCCAAAGTGCGCCGTTAGTGGCATTTTGACTCCGATTTTCCCAGGGGTAGCGGAGAAGAAACATAGCGGTTCTAATTGGTTTAGATTTGGTTCGATTAATACGAGTTTTCGTCGTTGATCGACAGTACCCGTTTATGAAGCTTTCCACTGGAGAACTCACGGCTTTAAACCTATGTCGATAGGTGCCGCCAAACCATGCCTGCAAAATAAGTAGGCGAAAGAACGCGAGGCATTTGCGATTCCATCGAATGTCACGTTTATTTCTTAACAAAATCCACTGTACAGGGGGAAAATAAATGGAAGAACAAATTGCAGAGCTGGTAGCAAAGGTTGCAGCTCTCGAAGCACACAGGGTATCGTCGAATACGATCGCTGCTGAAGTCTATTACTATCTCACCATTCCTTTGATGGTTATCATTCACGCTGGTTTCCTTGCTTACGAAATGGGAGCTTCCAGAACTAAACACGTGCTCGTGTCTGGTATGAAAAACATCTTGGCTTTTGCCTTCATGATTCCAACTTTCTACTACTTCGGTTGGTTCGTTTATTGGGCATGGCAGCCAGGCATTATTCCAACGGCAGAAAGCTGGCAAACAGCCATTGATTTTGCAAGTCCTGTAGGCGAAGTCATGGGGCCATCGTTGGCAGATCACTCGACTGGCGTGTTCTGGGGTGCCTTCACTCTCTTTGCTTGTACGACAGCGTCGATTTTCTCAGGCTCTGTGATTGAACGTATCAGAATGGTTCCATTCGTGATTCTTGCAATCGTACTTGGTTCTTTCGCATGGGTTGTTGCTGCCGCTTGGGGTTGGTCAGCTGGTGGCTGGTTGGTCACAGGTTGGGGCTACCACGACTTTGGTGCTGCGGGTGTTGTGCACATGGTTGCAGGTTTCTTTGCTCTCGGTGTTCTCATCAACCTTGGACCTCGCATTGGTAAGTACAACTCTGATGGCTCTGCTAACATGGCGATCGGCCCTCACAACCTACCATTCACGCTCGTTGGCTTGATGCTAATTATCGTGGGCTTCTTCGGGTTTTTGGCCGCTTGTGTCATCTATCCTGGCGAAGGCTGGTCTTGGGACGCAAATCAGTGGGCTAACATTTATGGCGGTCCAACGACACTTTCTGCTTTGGCCTTTAATATCCTGATGGGTATGGGCGGTGGAATTATCGGTGCTTGGTGTATTACACGTGATCCTTTCTGGATGATGTCTGGTGGGCTTGCCGGTATTATTTCCGCGGCTTCTGGTCTTGACATCTGGTGGCCTCCAATGGCTTTCGCTGTAGGCTTTATCGGTGGTGGCGCGTTGCGTCCTCTCGCTAACTTGCTAGACAGATTTAAGCTTGATGATGCCGTTGGTGCTGTAACTGTTCACGGAACTATTGGTATCTGGGGCGTCGTCTCTGTTGGTATCTTTGCTTCTGGTTACGAAGTCGGCGGCGGTAACACCGTTGCAACAAGCTTCATTGGCCAAGTTATTGGTGCTGTTGTCATGTTCCTTTGCGGTTTTGTACCAGGTTACATCGTATCCCTGATCATGAAAATGTGTGGTTGGTTGCGTGTTCCTGAAGCAGCAGAACTTGCTGGCCTTGATACAACCAAAGTTCCGGTTTCGGCTTATCCAGAAGGTATTCCACCTTCTTCAAGCCCAGCTGAATAACCCCAAATCAGATAAAGGAGATTTATCATGGGTAATACAATTGGCGGTTGGGAAGGCATTACTGGTGCTTTTTATACTGGCTACGGTTCATCAGAAACGTGGATCACGATCCTAACCATTATCATGTGTGTTGGTGCTCTCTGGTGGGGCAACCGACACGAGTCTAAGTCTTACAAAGGCTAAAGACTAAAACAGACTAAGCTTGGGCGGTCAGTGGCAATGTCACTGGCCGCTTTTGTTTTTGGGAAGTTGTGATAGGGTATCAAACAAAGCAACAGGATCTCTATTGAAGAAGGTTAGATCATGAGCAAGTTCAAAGTCGGTTTGGTTCAGAATTCAGCTGGTAACGATATGGCCGCAAATCTCTCAAACGCAGAAGTAATGGTCAAAGAAGCGGTCTCTCTAGGGGCTAATCTCGTTATCACGCCAGAATACTTCTCCTGTTTGGCCCTTGAAGGAGAAATACTTCTTGTTGGTGAGAAAACTGAGGCGGAACACCCAGCCATCGCATGGGGCAAAGATTTAGCAAAAGAATTGAACATTTGGTTCCTTATGGGTTCACTTGCGATTTCTGCACCCAACGGCAAGATCTACAACCGCAGCTATCTGATTTCTCCCCAGGGTGAGATCGCTAACCGGTACGACAAGATCCACATGTTCGACATCCAAATTGATGAAGACGAGTGGTACAGAGAGTCAGCTACCATTGAACCAGGGGACCAAGCCGTTAACGCTGATTTGCCTTGGGGTCAAATGGGCCTGTCAATTTGCTACGACCTTCGTTTTCCGAACCTTTACAATGCACTAGCGGATAGCGGTGCCTTGGCCCTGGCAATACCGGCAGCCTTCACAGAGACAACCGGTAAGGCTCATTGGCATGCACTTTGCCGTGCACGTGCGATTGAAACCGGTTCTTATGTCTTTGCAGCTTGCCAATGCGGCGGGCACGGTGGTGACAAGCGTTCATACGGCCATTCCTTGATCATAGACCCTTGGGGTAAGATCTTAGCGGAAGGTGGTGAAGAGCCGACAGTGGTTGTGGCAGATGTTGACGCTAATCAGGCTTCTGAGGCGCGCCGTAAAATCCCAGCGCTTGAGCATCGTCGTTCCTTTGTTCTGCCAGATCAGAAGGCTATGGCCGCCGAGTAATAGTATCGATTCGAGCCAAGCTCAAAGATCATTTCTTACCATCATTAAACGTCTCTCATCTCTCTCTTTGTTGGGACAAGCAACGTGATAAAAGGAACAGAGAATGTCCTTAACAATACCGCCTCGTGGCTTTGTAATGGCAGAGTTTGAAAACAGAACTGCGCGCGCTCAAAAACTTATGCGAGAGCGTGGACTAGACGCGATACTTTTAACGACCGAACCAAACGTTCGCTATTTCACCGGCTTTTTTACCCAATTCTGGCACAGTCCGACCCGACCTTGGTTTTGTCTTGTGCCAGCAGAAGGCAAGCCAGTCGCCATCATTCCAGGGATTGGTGCCGCAGGAATGGCGGCCACTTGGATCGACGACATCCGTACCTGGCAATCGCCTTGCCCAGAAGATGATGGGGTTTCTCTCCTTGTTCAAGCTATCAAAGAATTGCCATCAAGGTTTGGCAAGATTGGCATGACTTTGGGCCCAGAATCTCATCTGCGAATGCCCGCTAACAATTTTGCTCGTGTCGTCGCAGAGATCAGCCCGTTGGAAATGGTAGACTGTGTCCAAATGGTGCACTACCTGCGCTCAGTTAAGTCTGACGCTGAGATTGCTAAAATTCACTATGCTTGCCAGATTGCCTCAGATGGTTATGAGGCTCTGCCTGGAAAATGCTCCTTAGGTGATAGCGAACGCGAGATCTGCCAAAAACTCCGGGCTGATTTTCTAGCCCGAGGCGCTGATAACTCGGCATTTTTGACAGGTGGCTCTGGAAAGGGCGGTTATGACGACATCATTATGGGGCCAACAGACCGAGTGCCGGAATCTGGTGATGTGATGATTATAGATACTGGGACGCTCTATGACGGTTATTACTGTGATTTTGATCGCAACTTTGCATTCGGGGCAATAGATGACCAGACCAAGCGTGCTCATGAAGTTGTTTGGGATGCGACAGAAGCCGGTTTCAATGCCGCGAGAGCTGGCGCAACGACAACCGATCTCTACAACGCTATGTGGTCAGTAATGGAGGCAGGGGGAGCGCTCGGCAATGACGTTGGTCGCCTAGGGCATGGTCTTGGTATAGAACTCACTGAGTGGCCGTCAAACACTGATACAGATAACACAGTTCTTGAGGCAGGCATGGTAATGACTTTGGAACCTGGAATGCTGTTCGCACCAGGCCGAATGCTGGTCCACGAGGAGAACATTGTCATTCGAGAGGGCGGCGCAGAGATGTTGACGAAGCGTGCACCAAAAGAGATGTGGGTGATTGATTAGGAAGAGACAGCCAGTCCTTCTTCAAATCGGTGAGACAAGTCAGATAGCTTTACCCTAAGATCAAAAGCGATGGATTCTTCCAGCCTTTGCCTTAGTACCGATCCAGCAGGCGCCACTTCCTTCAGTCTTTCAATTGGAATTCTAAAGCAACTGACCTTTTCCGTTGTTTTGACGGTACCAGTGGCCGGTTTACCGTCAAAGCAAGTCACTTCACCTAGGAAATCACCTTTCTCACAAGTGGAAATCTCTATATTGTTGCGCATGATGGCCGCACGTCCTTCATGTAGAAAATAGAGGCAGCTGATTGGTTCATTGTGCTGAATTAGGATACTGTCGGACTCTATATCGATCCATTCACCGGATTTAAGGAATTTTTTGGCTATGTCGTTGTCAAGACCTGGAAGTTTCTTTGATATGAGAAAACGTTCTTTGTCGGTGAAGCGCAAAGCATTCTTGACGATGTACAAACGTGTCAAACCAAAGATCGAAAGAACGATCCAAGAAATCTGAATGAGTGCAGACGAAAGGTTAAAATCCCTGAGCAGGCTGATCAAAACGAAAGTCGCTGCTGTTCCGTTGACTGCAGTGTAGAGGTAGCCTGATCCCTTCAGTATGCCTGTTTGTAGCGCTGCATAAGATCCCAGGTAGAAAGCCACACCGAAAAGGCCGGCAATTTGATAAGCATCAAACCCATATAGTTGCATCGATCATCGTCCCTGAACAAGCTCTGTCAATTTTTCTGCTGTTACTTGTAATCCAAATCGAAGGGAATATTGTGATTTTAAGCACTTTATTTTGATTCACTTAGCTTATGGTGTTGATAGAAATAGGAGGATTTATGCAACGATCTTTGACCCTTGTTGTCTTGTTAGTCATCTCTAGTCTGTCAACACAGGCTACCGCGACTGCCGCTAGGTTTGCTTTGGTAATCGGGAACGCAGGTTATGACAGTTCGACTTTGTCACCGCTTAACAATCCCGCTAACGACGCGGTTCTGATTTCGAACTCCCTTGAGAAGGCTGGCTTCGAGGTCACTATGATTGTTGACGCTGAT
>CAJQQJ010000037.1 GCA_905480445.1 uncultured Alphaproteobacteria bacterium
CAGCTTTCCGGGGGCTGGGTTTCGAACATTTTCACCTAATTCGCGCCTGGGGAGTTCGTGAACCGGGTGACGTATTGGCCAATCCTGAGTTTCTTCAGTCCTAGAATTTAATAGCTGAAGAAATCTATGGTAGCTTATGAACGTTGTGTCGTACTTGTCTTAGGTAACATAGTTACCTATGTTGTCCGCTTGATTTTGATTCCCTCAGGCCCGCCCACACTGAAGAAGTTGGCCTACTAATCAACGGAGAATAAACTGGAATATCTTGTTCAAATAGCTGGAGCCGTTGCCCTCTTGCTTTGGGGTATTCGGATGGTTCGCACAGGGTTAGAACGTGCCCTTGGTCCCCGATTACGCGATGCAATGTCTGTGGCTGCAGGTGGTCGGTTGACGGCGCTTCTAACTGGAACCTTCCTCGCTGCATTCATGCAATCGAGCACGGCAGTGATTACAATGACAGCCGGATTTGTAGGTCGAAAGGCAATGAGTGTCGTTGCTGGTCTGGGGTTGGTGCTCGGGGCGGATATCGGTACGGCATTAGCAGCCCAGTTCTTGAATTTAGATATAGCCTCCTATTCTCCCTTGTTGATCTTAGCTGGCGTGATTGTCTTCCTGTCGAGTTCCAAACGCGTTTTTCGCGCAACGGGACGCACGACGTTAGGGTTGGGACTGATATTCTTAGCTCTGTCTTTGATTTCTGCCACCACTGAGCCCCTGCGAGAGAGCTCCGGGACACAGTTCCTGTTTTCAATGATGGCAGATGACAGACCATTAACGATACTATTTGGGGCGGTTTTGACCGCGGTAGCCCAATCTAGTTTGGCCATTGTTCTGCTCACAGCAAAACTTGTGAGTGATGGCGCGGTTTCTCTGTCTGTTGGTTTATCGTTGGTGTTGGGCGCGTCGTTAGCGGCCTCAATCCCCTCAATATTGGCGACTTTGGGAGAGCCAATAGAAGGACGCCGTGTAGTCATTGGCAATTTGGTCTTTCGGATTATTGCAGTCCTTATCGTCATTCCTTTTGTCGGGATTGCGGAAAGCAAGTTAGCAGATAGTGGCCTAGAGGAGGGCAGTTCTGTTCTTATTGCCTACCTTGTATTCAACGTCCTGCTTGCGCTAGTGTTTCTGCCTTTGTTAAATCCAGTGTCAACGTTCTTAGAAAGCCTGATGCCGGGTCGGCCTTCAAAGAATGAAGAGATAACCCATCGGCCGATCTATTTGGCGAAAGACGATCTTGTGCGGACCGACAGAGCGCTTGCGAACGCGGTTCGAGAGACGATGCGGATGGCGGAAACCGTCCATGAGATGCTTCGTGAGACGTTGCCGGCATTTTCCGATAGCGACAAGATTGCGGCAATCTCAAAACAAGATGATCTTGTTGATGCCTTGCACCGCGAGGCAACACTCTATGTTGCTGAACTAACACGGCAACCCCTGAGTGAGACCGAAAGCCAGCGGGCCATGGCTATCTTTGCCTTCTCGACAAACCTTGAGCATATCGGCGATATTATTGATCACAATCTTCTCGATACAGCTGCAAACTATCTCCATGAAGAGCTGGAGTTCTCGGAGGAAGGCTGGCAAGAACTGCGTCAGTTGCACAGCTCCTTGGTAGCGAACTACCGTCTAGCCCTGGACGTTTTTGCAACCCAAGAAGAAGAGCTCGCTGAAGACCTCCTAGCTGAGAAGCGCCGGTTTAGAGACAGAATTCACGTGTCGATTGAAAAGCATCTGGCTCGGTTGCGGGATGGGGTAAAAACCACTCGCCAGACATCAGCTATGCATTTGGACATCTTGCGTGATTTTCGCAGGATTAACTCACATTTATCAGCTATTGCTTACTCAGTGTTGGAAGTGAGTTCTCAAACGAGAGATAGCTAGGATCACCACTTCCCAACCGTCGCGCCGCCTTCCATCGGGAGAGCTGCACCGTTAATAAACCCAGCATCAGAAGATGCGAGGAAGAGCACGGCGGTTGCGGCTTCCTCAAGTGTACCTGTGCGACCGGTTGGATAAGCGTTCTGTTGAGCTTGGATGCCTGCATCTTGATCACCATCTATAGCGAAACCAACACGGGTCATATCGGTCTCTACGACACCGGGGCAAAGTGCATTGACGCGAATGCCAGGGGCTAGCTCCATCGCCATAGCACGGGTCTGATTTACAACAGCACCTTTAGAAGCACAGTAAGCAGTCGTGTTTGGATAGCCGTTCAGACCAGACTCGGAGGCAATATTGACGATGTTACCTTTGGTGGCACGCAGGGCAGGAATTGCGTACTTAGTGCAGAACTGAACCGATTTGACGTTGGCATGCATAACAGCATCCCAGTCTTCCTCGCTCATTGTTTCCACAGAGCCGGATATGAAGATACCTGCGTTGTTGACCAGTACATCCAAGCCACCCAAGCCTTGAACCGCGGCATTGACTGCTGCTTTGCATCCAGCCGCTGAAGAGACATCGCCTGGAGCGCCAATCACACTTGTTGTGTATTCTAGTAGGGCTTTGGAAACCGAGTTTTCTGTTCGGCCATTGATCGCCACCTGAGCGCCTTCAGCCAAGAAAGCCTTTACGCAAGCAGCACCTATGCCGCGTGTTCCACCGGTGACCAGTACTTTTTTGCCTTTGAAACGCATTGCATTCCCCTCTTGATCTAGGGGCGATGATGAATTTCTTTCAGCAATATGTCAATTGACAGGTGGCTCAGAGCTTGATTGATCCCAGATGGGTTTGAAACCGAGAACCGTTGGTTTGTCAGTGAGTTTCGGGTTGAACAGCTTGTTGTGCCAGAAAGTGATCTGATAGCCGTCGCTCTCGACATCTAAGTTTCTGACGTCACAGAGCAGGTGGTAAGACTGATTGTACTGTTGGAACTCTAGGATCGCTTGCCCTTTAGCCAATACTTGCTCAGGGATTGAAGAGCCCGGAACAAACAGAGCCGTCATTTCTTCTGAGAAAGTCTTGGGCTGCTGATAATGGGCTGCGGACAAGGTCTGGACTATTTTTTGAAGACGCTCGTTGGGTTCTGTTTGTTTTTTGTAAAGATGAGCGAATTCGGCGATCTGTTCTTTAGGATCAGCTTTGTTGATCAGCGTTACGATTTTTATCTTGGCACCGGTACCGCCAGGCAAACTCAAATCGGGACAGCCACCTTCGGGTGGGCGTCCATCTTGTTCGCGAATTGCGTTTTGGCGGATGCGGCATTGCCAGCCGAGGAAATGATTACGTAAAGCGTCGGACATAGGTTCTCGATAGTAACAGATTTAT
>CAJQQJ010000038.1 GCA_905480445.1 uncultured Alphaproteobacteria bacterium
TAACTTTTGCTGTTGTCTTGGGTATCGCCTCCATGGCTGCAGCCCTGTCAGGGCCGGTTTCAACACGTCTTTCTGGCATCTCGCTAGATCTCCTTTTCCTTTCGCGTTCATTCATCAGTCAGGAAGAACAAGGCCCCGTTAAGAGTGAGGACTTTGCGCTCGTCATCATTGATGAAGAAACCTACAGAACGCCGCCCTTCGAACAAAGCCCACTGGTTATGTGGACGCCAGCGATCGCCGCAGTAATGGGAGACATTCAAAAAGCCGGCCCGAAAATGATCGGGATGGATCTAATCTTTCCAACTTCTGTAGAGGCTTTGAGTCCCAAATATGACCGCCCCCTGTTGAAAGTACTGCGGCGCGGACGCAACAAGAAAAATCTAGTTATTGGCAAATTTGACCATTCAACAAAGCCGCTTACGCCGTCAAAGGGTCATGCCTTTGCTATTGGGCCAGGTAAAAACGTACACGCAATCAACTTTCCCCCTGATCCTGATTCAATCATTAGACGTGATAAGTCACATTTCGACAGAACAGATGGCAGTAAACAAACGTCCCTACGTTTTGAAATGGCACAAAGGCTCAATCCAGATCTCGAGTTAACTAATCGACCGGTTTATCTCAATTTTGACAAACACAGCCTAAAGGCCGAAACTTGGTCCTTGGCGGATCTCTTTGCTTGCCACAACGAAGAGAAACAAGAGGCGTTCAAAGAAGCTTTCGCTGATAAGATTGTAATGTTTGGTGTTGCTTTAGATGTTGAAGATCGCAAGCTGAGCTCTGCCAGATGGATGGCCGCACGGGGATTAGAAACCAACTTGAAACGTTGCACACTGCCGGTTCGAAGCGGGCTTAGTTGGCACAAGGAAAAACTATCAACGATTCCGGGAGTTTTCCTGAACATTCAAGGTGTTAAAGACTGGCTCAATGGTAGCCACATCACGCCTCTGACCCTTTGGAATTTGGCGCTAATTGCTTTTGCAAGTGCCGCCATCGTGGCGCTTTTTTCGATTGGCACCTCCTTAACACGGGGTCTAATTGGCTTCTCCTTCGTTATGTTGTTATGGATCGTTGCTGCAGTTATCCTGTTGAACTTTTATATCCTTTTGCCCCTCTTAACTGGATTAGCTATGACTAGTTTGGCTTTCGCAGCCAGCCAGCTTTACCGATTGTTTGTGGCTGAAAGGGAAAGAAACCAAATTCGATCAGCCTTCTCACGCTATATGTCCGGCCCTTTGTTAGAGCAAATGATTGGTTCTGGAAAAATGCCGGAATTAGGGGGAGAAAAACGTGACGTGACTATATTCTTCTCGGACATTGCGGGCTTCACGACGCTTTCGGAACAATCAAGTGACGAAGAAACAATCTACCGCCTAAATTCCTATTTCAATGCCATGTCTGAATGTGTTCAGCGCCATGGCGGCATTGTTGACAAGTTTATTGGTGATTCCGTCATGGCAATCTTTGGCGCACCTTTTGACCAGCCAGATCATGCTGTAAAAGCGGTGTTAGCGGCGAAAGATTGTATGGCAATGCTGAAAATTCATGAAATGGGTGAGATATTCCCAACACGTATTGGCCTGGCTTCGGGGACTGCTATTGTTGGCAACGTTGGCTCAGATCAACGGTTCGACTACACAGCAATCGGCAACGTTGTAAACACCGCCTCACGTTTGGAAAGTAGTAACAAACAAACGGGAACCCAACTGCTCGTCCACGCCCGTACTGCATTGATTTACAATGAAACGGCCAGTGAAGATGATAAACTTGTAAAAGCCGGCGAACTGCAACTAAGAGGCCAAGAAGCGGTCACCGAAGTCTATACCGCCCCTTCATTTAAGCATTAACACCTGTGTCTTCCACTCCTACCTGCTCTTGGGGTGGGAGAACCCTCCTCCGCATTATCAGCAAGATAAGGATGATGACGATAGAGCCGAAATCCACAGCTCCTTGTACCACCCAGCCACTAATCACGTCATAGAAATAGACAACGACAGCTTTCAATCTCGTGATTTGTTGGGGCTCAGGGATGATGACTTCAGTGCTTTGGCTAACGAAGTTGCTCTCAATTGAAACTTTAATCTCGCTAAAGCGTTGCCTTAAGGTCTGAAGTCTTTGCCTCTGCGCTGCAGCAATCGCAGCATTCGAACTCCCGCTCCGTTCTATGACAGAGTCCAACGCCTCTGTTGCTTCTCGCATGGGACCAATAGGATCAACCGCTTTCAGTCGGGCAAGATCGTCACGGATGGCTCTCAATCTCAAAAAGTACTTGGGCTCAAGATCGCGGAAACGTTCGCCTGATTCAGCACCTGCCATATTGGTTCGGAATTCTTCAAACTCAGCGCTCAGTATTTCGAGCGTTCTTGTTCTCTCGTCCTCCAATCTACCCAATTCCTGCCAAGCGAAATTCAATCGATTGGAAGCACTCTCTAAGAAGCCAGCAATTTGACCATCTCCGGCAAAACCGGTGAATAGACCCTCATTGCGTTCCAGTTCTGACAAACGAGCCAAATCTTCTGAATGCGCGCGCATAACCGGCTCTAATGCCAATTGTTCTAGCTTTTGGTCAGAAATAGCAGACGCAGACAGTTCCAACTCACTAAGTGTATGAAGGAAATGGGTTTTCATCGCTTTATCTGAACTGACACCAACAACGCCTAACAAAGTCGATATTGAGAAAATGACGACGATGGATATCGAAAGAGCGATGAGGGAGATTGGGTTCAAAATACCCGTCCAGCCATAAAGGCGTGCCATCCGGAAAAACCTTGTCCATATATAGTAAGTCAGCACAGAGGAGATAATGGCCAATCCGATGGGAACGCCCCATTGCAGTAGAGGCCCCTCGTTTGCATCAACAAATTCAAATCTGAAGCCCTGCATCGTGGTGTAGCCTGACAGTGTCATTGCGATGAAGGCTATGATGGCAGGCAGTCTACTTGGATCACCACCGTATTCCTCCAGAATTCCCTTCTCCCGCTTCTTTTCGATCGACGCCAACATTCTGCTGTGACGCATCCGGTCCCTAAGCCAAAGTCTGAATTGGAAGCAGAGAGGAATAAGAATTGATTGAACGATCCAACGGACGGCGAGTGACGCCATGTAAAGGATGCAAGCGGCTACAGTCCAAAGAAGTGAGTAAAGTAGCCACCAAACCGCACCACGGCCATTTTCTTCATCGACTGCAAAGCTCAATAGTCTAGCGGCCATGCCAGCCAACCCATCTCTCTGCATAAGAAACCCGTCCGCTTTTATGAAAATGAAAGCAGGTCCAAAAAAGAGAATAGCCCAGAGCAGGAGTTTCCAGAAATGTACCTTTTGAAGAACCTCGATAAACTCTTCAAAAAAGGCCACGATTAGTATCAAAGCCGCAAAAGAGCCGAGATAGATCGTCCAGAGCTGCCAAAGCGGCCAGCTATCCGGCAGTACATAGAGCTGTAGTACAAGCCCGAAGGAAACAGCAGTCAAGGCGATGCCAAAGAGAACCGCCCAGTTACGCGCTACCTTTTCTTTCCCAGATAGAGAAAACAAGATGTGATTGACACATAAAGCGACGGCGACCAAAGCACCGATTGCACCAGCATAGACTATCCACCAACGTTGACTGGTCCAATTTTCGGGCGGCAGAAAATCTTCCGCCACCGCGCCAAAGGCAACAACAGCAAAGACACCGCCAACTATCGCCAGCAGCCATTTAAACAGTGAGAGAAAGCCAAGTTTTCCCTTTGTATTCTCCTGTGTCTCTGAAAGGCTTGTTAGCTCAATTGGATCAATTGAAGGAACACTAGATTCACTTTCTACGAGATCGTTCTTTTGCTCAGAAATTGCTCTAGTCCTTTATTGCCTACGCTTGCGAAGAAATCTGTTAATCGAGCAATAAGGCAATTGTGTGCAGACTCAGAGATGGAATCCGGCAAAAAATTTCTGCCTATATATTAACCTTGAAAACGTCACTGCCTAAATATTGTGCGCAGCAGGAAACGTAGAAGTCACGCGTTAGTTTAACTAGTTGTTTTTGTTTACTTTATTTTCTCCGATGGCACTGGCACGACACTTGCTATTGAAAAAGCGACCAACTTAACTCGGGGACTTTCGATGTCAAAACTAAGGCCTAGGCTGCCAGCCGCTCTCACACTCAGCGCTTTCTTGTTTCTTCCACAGCCAGCTTTTGCGGCCGTTGATCCAGAAACCGGTTTTGTTTTTAACACGCTCATCTTCTACTTGGGTGGTATCTTAGTCATGTGGATGGCCGCAGGCTTCACAATGCTTGAGACTGGTTTGGTCAGGTCGAAGAATTCAGCAATGATGTGTCTCAACAATGTCGGACTATTTTCAGTTACAGGGTTGATGTTCTGGATCTGCGGTTACGACATGATTTACGGCATTGAAAAAGGCGGCTTCATACATATTCCTGAGTTCTTCTGGACCGCCTCTGATCCCACAGAATTTGGCGAACCTGGAAAGTTCGCCGCTGCCTCCGACTGGTTCTTCCAGATGGCGTTTGTGGCAGCAACGGCTTCGATCATTTGCGGCACCGTTGCTGAACGCATCAAATTCTGGAGTTTCATGGTCTTTGTCGCAGTAATGACCGGTGTTCTCTACCCTATAACTGCTTCTTGGGGTTGGGGCGGAGGATGGCTCGCAGAACTAGGGTTCAGCGATTTTGCTGGCTCCTCTTACGTTCATTCATTCGGCGGTTGGGCCGCCCTGACTGGCGCTATCATCCTTGGTGCACGCAAAGGCAAGTACCTTCCAGATGGAAGAATCAATCCCATGCCCGGCTCAAACCTTCCTTTGGCAACTCTTGGTACTTTCATTCTTTGGATGGGCTGGTTCGGTTTCAATGGCGCATCTCAGTTGGCCTTAGGTTCAGGTCCAGATGCCATTGCCATTGCTACCATCGTCATGAACTCCAATATGGCCGCAGTGTCGGGAGCCATCGTAACAATGGTTGTCATGCAGGTCCTTTATAAAAAGATCGACCTCACTATGGTCTTGAACGGTGCCCTCGCAGGATTGGTTGCCATCACCGCTGAACCCCTGGAAGCAACTGTACCAGAAGCAATTGTAATCGGGGCTGTCGGAGCCGTTATAGTGATTTATCTGGTGCCTCTATTAGATCGCCTCAAAATCGATGATGTTGTTGGTGCGATCCCCGTTCACCTTGGTGCGGGGCTCTGGGGAACACTTTGTGTTGCCTACACTAAGGATAATGCGACATTGGTTGGCCAACTAACTGGAATGGTTTCAATAGCCATCTTCACCCTCGTGGCTTCTGCGTTAGTCTGGCTTGCCATCAAACACACAATTGGTTTGCGTGTGACCGAAGAGGAAGAATTCAACGGATTGGATCGAAGTTTCCTCGGTGTTGAATCCTACCCAGAATTTGGGCAAGGCTCACAACGTTTCGGATAACATCATGGTGAAAAATGCATGGGCTCATCAAATGCTGGGCCCATTTTTTATCAACTTAGATACAATAACGAATGATGTTGCTGCGAGACTTTTCCCGCGCTAAATAGCCCTCATGTCAAATTCATCCGTCGATCCAAAAACACATCTCAACAAGTTCCTCTCAAGCAATCCTGAGATTGAAAGATTGGAGCTACTCCTCCCGGACATGAACGGCGTTTTCCGGGGGAAATCTCTGCCGGTTTCGTCTTCAGACAAGCTAGTAAGCGATGGTATCCATCTGCCGCTTTCTTTCTACATGGGAGACATTTGGGGGCATGACGTGGATGCCGCTGGGCTTGCCCTGGAAGTCGGTGATCCCGATGGTATCGCAAGACCAGTGATCGAAAGCTTGGCAAAAGTCCCTTGGGCGAAGCACCCGACTGCGCAGATCATGATGTCAGTCTACAATCATGATGGCAGCCCAGTTGCCTACGACCCGAGAGCGCAGCTTCAATCAGCCGTTAACCGATTGGCAAAAATGGGTTTGAAGGCAGTCGTTGCTGCCGAACTTGAATTCTACCTTATCCAAGCTCGCACAAAGCCAACGGACCGGCCTTTGCCGCCAGAAAGCGCTTGTGTCGCCAATCTTTATGACGTGCAGCTAATGGCCGAACACGAAGACCTGTTGAGGGATATTCGCCTTGCCTGCGAACAACAGGCCGTTCCAATCGACCTCATTATTGCCGAATACGGACGCGGCCAATACGAAATCAATCTTAACCACGTCGACGATCCCTTGTTGGCGGCCGATCACGCTGTCCTGTTGAAACGGATCGTTCGAGGGTGCGCAAGAAAACATGGTTTAGACGCCACCTTTCTCGCTAAACCTTTAGGCAATGAAGTCGGGAGCGGCATGCATGTTCACGCTTCTGTCCTAGATGATCAAGGCAACAACATTTTCTCCGCCGAGGACGGTATAGGCCCTAAACTACAACAAGCAACAGCTGGATTGTTGGACTCCATGCTGGATTGTCAGGCGATTTTTACACCGCATCTCAACTCTTACCGACGTATTCTAAACGATCATTTCCCTGCCCGCGCCATTACCTGGGGAATGGACAATCGCGCAGTCTCTGTTCGAATACCTGCGAGCAAAGGTAAAGCGGCCAGATTGGAACATCGTATTTCTGGGGCGGATGTGAATCCTTATCTTGTTATCGCCGCCATATTGGGCGGTTTAGCTAACGGGCTCAAGCAGGAAATGTCACCTCCCGCAATCCAAAAAATCGGTGATGCAATGCCGTCGGCCAGGCTATCAAGCGACTGGATGGGCACTATTGAAAGGTTTGGGCAGTCCGAAACTGTCCGAGGAATGTTCGGAGTTGACTATCAGAAGGCCTATACAGCTGTTCGCCTCTCTGAGGCCCAAGAGCTGAACAATCGGGTCACGGACGTAGAACACGAAATCTACCTCAATCAGCTATAGAGGCCGACCTTCTAAAAATTGACTAATAGCATCGAGTGTTTTGGTTCTCTGTTCTAGAAAGGGATGGTGCCCGCAACCGGTGATCATTTGAATGATCGTTTCACAAGTTGCTTTGGTTTGAAAGGCTTCGGCCTGACGCGCTGTGCCGTAAGCATCCTGCCATCCTTGAATAAAGAGTGTTGGAACCGAAATCTTAGAAATGAAACTCTCAATGTTCCATTGCCTGAATTCAGAGTGAAGCCACGTGTTGCACCAACCCCAAAAGGCAGTATCGACATTGGTGCCATGATACTTCTTTAACTTCTCTCTTAGTCCCTCTTCTTCAAAACTTGTTTTTGTTGCTGCTATAGCTTCAACCGAGATGGGTTCAACAAAGAAATGCGGCGCCATCAAAATCAATGATCGAAGTCTAGGATCTGGTTCAAGTCCTGCGTAGATTGAAGCGATCGACCCACCATCGCTGTGTCCCAACAAGACTATGTTTTCCTCAGGCAACTGCTCTAGTACCGCGGGTAGGTTTCCTTTTGCTTCCTGCTGCATGAAATCAAGCGGTCGGGGGAGATCTATCTCATCGCTTTGCCCATAACCAAGTCGAGAGTAGGCAAAAACAGAACAACCCGTTTTCTCGACGAGTTGTTGTGGGAATTCGCGCCAAAGAGCAACAGATCCCAGCCCCTCGTGCAGCAACACAATCACCCAGTCCGGGTGACTGCGCCCCTTGATTTTGAGATCCTCGACTCTGTTGCCGTCGATCTTCATTTAATTAGTCTCTCAATTTGAACCGTTGAATTTTACCTGTCGCTGTCTTAGGCAACTCTGTAACAAACTCAATCCAACGCGGATATTTCCAAGCACCAACGGCTGACTTTACGTGCTCCTTGAGTTCTTCATAGAGCTCAGGGCTCTCACTCTCGCCCTCATTTAAAATGACAAAGGCTTTAGGTTTAAGCAGTTCGTCATTGTCTTCCGCCGGAACCACCGCCGCCTCTAGTACTTTTGGGTGAGAAATTAGTGCTGACTCTACTTCGAACGGCGACACCCAGATACCGCTAACTTTGAACATGTCGTCGCTTCGTCCGCAGTAACAATAAAAGCCGTTTTCATCTTGGTAATACTTATCGCCCGTGTAGGCCCAAGAGCCAGCAAAGGTTGCCCTGTTTTTCTCTCGTTGGTTCCAGTACCCAATCGTCGTTGATGGGCCATCAACAATGAGTTCTCCGATCTCACCTTGGGCGACCTCTACACCCGTATCATCCACCAACTTCATTTGATAACCAGGTACGGCACTTCCGGATGTGCCATAGACTACTTTCCCTGGGCTATTGCTCAGGAAGATATGCAACAATTCCGTTGACCCAACGCCGTCTAAGATGTCGACCCCAAACCTTGTTTGCCACTTCTCACCAATTTCTTTTGGCAAGGCTTCACCCGCAGAGATGCAGGATCTTAACTTCCCTGAGCCCGGATGTTTTTCGAGGGACTTGTCTCCTAAAATTGCGCCGTAAAGAGTTGGTACACCACAGTAAATCGTGGGTTGATGCTCGGACAAGAGATCCATGACAGCTTGTGGAGTTGGACGCGCTTCAAACAATACGGAGGTTGCACCAACAGAAAGCGGAAATGACATGCCATTGCCCAGGCCATAGGCAAAGAATAGCTTCGCAGCTGAGAAAATCACATCTTCTTCTCGGATACCCAAAACATTTTGACCATAACAAACCGCTGTCTGAGCCAAGCTAGAATGGGCGTGTTGAACACCTTATGGCATTCCGGTTGAACCCGAAGAATAGAGCCAAAAAGCAACCTCGTCTGAACAAGTTTTAGCAACCTCAAAACTGTCTTTTTGACCCTTCATCAAAGTTTCGAAAGAAAGCTCATCTTCGTCGCCACCGACTATGATCACTTTCTCTAATGATTCTAGGTCATTAAGAATAGGCGCAACCATGGGCACCAAAGCAGAAGAAATAAACAAGACCTTGGCCCTGCAATCAGCCAAAACGTAGGCATACTGCTCTGTCGTCAACAAAGTGTTCAACGCAACAGGAATGACTCCTGATTTTATTCCACCCCAAAACACAGCAGGAAAGGCAACGGTATCCAGCATGATCTGCGCGACTCTGTCTTCGCGTCTCATTCCAAGGGACTGTAATAAGTTCGCCGCTTTATCAACGAGGGTAGATAGTTCCCTGTAAGTCGTTGATCCAGCACCGTCAATAAAGGCCACTTTTCCCGAGCGACCTTCCTTTACATGACGATCAATGAAATAGGTCGCTGCGTTATAGTCGCGCGGAATTACCAGTTCTGAACCCTGCAAAGAATTACCAGACACGTAAACCTCCCTGTGTTGCCCTATTTGTTTTGTGTGATTGGCAACTTGAAAAGAGTTTAACAAGCTAATCAGCGCTCGCAAATGAAAAATCGTGGGATAGCTGTTGACGCTCCATAAGTGATCTGTAAGTTGATCCGCAAAGGAAAACTTGGAGAAGCAACAGACATATGGACTTTAGTCTTTTAGCAACTCAGCTGTTGAATGGCATACAGTTGGGCGTGTTGCTCTTTCTGCTCGCCTCTGGATTGACTTTGATCTTTGGGATCATGGACTTTGTTAATCTCGCGCACGGATCGTTCTACATGGTTGGGGCCTTCGTTTGCGCGACCCTCACTTTTGCAACAGGTTCATTCTTTTTAGCTATTTTCCTAGCCCTGCCAGTGACAGCGGTTGTTGGCTTATTGATTGAATCAACGATCATTTCTCGGCTCTATCAAAGAGATCATTTGGATCATGTCTTGGCGACTTTTGGTCTAATCCTCATTTTTGACACGTTAACCCATATGATTTGGGGGCCAAACGGCATTTCAATTCCATTGCCTGACTATCTTGATGGACGGGTTGCCTTCACGGAAAACCTTCAATTGCCGACGTTTCGACTGCTCATCGTCGGTACAGGTCTCCTCGTTGCCTTCGGCCTCTATTTCCTCGTTACACACACCAAACTCGGTATGCTTATCAGAGCTGGAGCTTCCAATCGCACGATGGCAACTGCCCTTGGGGTCAACATCAAACTCCTCTTCACCTTCGTGTTTGCGCTGGGAGCCGCTTTATCGGGATTAGCGGGAATGCTAGTTGCCCCCATAACGGAAGCCTCTATTGGCATGGGCAATGAGATCATTATTTCAGCTTTCGTTGTTATCATCATTGGCGGCATTGGCTCCATGAAAGGAGCTTTCATCGCCTCTATGATCGTAGGATTGATTGATACTATGGGACGATCTTATCTCGACAGTATCATGAAAGTCTTTATGGCGGACAATGTCGCTGAGACAGCGGCACCGGCTGTGTCAGCTATGCTTGTATACATTCTCATGGCCGCTATTCTGGCCCTCAAGCCGCAGGGTCTTTTCCCTGCCGCTAGCCGATAAGGGCAAAGGCTCATGTTTAGTTTCCTTAAAATTCGAGGCCTGCGCGAAACCATATCTCTGTTGGTCATTCTCGCTTTGGCGTTAACCCCGCCTATTTGCGCCCTACTGGACAATTCTTTCTATGTCGGCGTTGTCAACAACATGATGATCTTCGCTGTCGCTGCTGTCGCGCTAAACCTTATTCTGGGTTATGGCGGAATGATATCCTTTGGACATGCAGCCTATATCGGGATTGGCGCTTACTGTGTCGGGATACCAGCCTACTACGACATGACAAATGGTTGGTTACACTTGGCTTACACCATTTTCTTTTGCGGGGCCTTTGCGTTTGTCACTGGAGCAATCTCGCTTAGGACCAAAGGCGTTCATTTTATTATGATCACGATGGCCTTTGCGCAAATGGCATTTTACGCCTTCATTTCGCTTGAGGAATACGGCGGAGACGACGGATTGGTGATCTATGATCGATCTGTTTTCACCAGCCTGATCGATTTGGAAGATGATCTTGTTTTCTACTACGTCACGCTTGCTGTTCTACTGGGCGTCGTTGTCATCACTTGGCAGATCATGCGGTCACGCTTCGGCATGGTTATAAAAGGTGCCAAGGGCAATGAAGCCCGTATGAAGGCCCTTGGTTTTAACTGTTATGCTTACCGTCTAACGGCCTACGTTATTTCGGGCATCCTTTGTGGCTTGGCTGGAATGTTACTCGCCAACCGAGACCTTTTTATTAGTCCTGAGATAATGGACTGGACGAGATCGGGCGAACTCATGTTTATGGTTATTCTTGGTGGTACCGGTTCGTTGTTCGGGCCCATTCTTGGCGCAGGTGTTTTCAAGATCCTAGAGGAAGTTCTCTCTAATATTTGGCATCACTGGCACTTGATTTTTGGAGTATTCTTGGTTGCTGTTGTCCTTTACGCCCCTAAGGGATTGGATTCATTGATGGATATCGGGAAAAAGAAAAATGACTAACCCAATCCTATCTGTCAGAAATCTTGTCAAAACGTTCGGGGGATTAACTGCCACCGACGATGTCTCTTTGGACGTCGAATCCCAAGAGATCCATGCCGTCATTGGACCCAACGGCGCAGGCAAGACCACGCTAATCTCCCAGCTTTGTGGTGAGCAAAAGTCAGACTCAGGCACGATAGAATTCAAAGGTCAGAACATCACGCGTTTACCTGTGCACAAGCGTGCCCTTCTCGGCCTGGCCCGTTCCTTTCAAATCACGTCACTCGTCATGGACATGTCAGTACTGGATAACGTTTCACTGGCCGTACAAGCGCACCAGGGGCATTCTTTTAGGTTCCTGAAGCCTTCCAAAGGCGACGACGATCTGGAACGTCCTGCATTAGAAGCACTCACAACAGTTGGCTTAGTTGAAAGGGCACGTGACGCAGCAGCCGCACTTTCCCATGGTGAACTGAGACAATTGGAAATCGCGATGGCTATAGCCAGTGATCCCGACTTATTGCTCTTGGATGAACCTATGGCTGGAATGGGCACCGAAGAAGCCATGTCGATGACAGAAACATTACGAGCCATCAAAGGCAAAACACCCATGCTGTTAGTCGAACACGACATGGACACCGTGTTTGCTCTCGCTGATCGCATATCGGTGCTCGTCTACGGGAAGATTATCGCGACAGGAACCGTGGATGAAATCCGCAACAACCCGGACGTTCGTGCAGCCTACCTAGGTGAATCATAGATCATGTTGAAAATAGAAAACATCGAAACATTCTATGGCCGTTCTCAAGCCCTGTTTGGCATGGCTTTGGAAGTGAATGCCGGTGAAGTTGTAACTCTGCTCGGTCGCAATGGAATGGGGAAATCCACCACTATCCAATCGATAATGGGAATTACGCCGCCAAGCAGTGGGTCAGTTTCATTCGAAGGCCAAGAAGTTTCTAAGAAACCAAGTTCTAAGATCGCTCGTCTTGGGTTGGGGTTAGTACCAGAGGGCCGACAAATTTTTCCTAACCTTTCAGTTAAAGAAAATCTCATTGCCACAGAGGCCAACAGAGACAAACGCGCTGACCCATGGACGCTTGACTCTATTTTTGACATGTTCCCTTCGTTGAAAGCCCGTGAAGCATCAATGGGCAACTTGCTGTCTGGCGGTGAACAGCAAATGCTCGCCATTGGCCGAGCATTGATGACAAACCCAAAACTTCTAATCCTGGATGAAGCAACAGAGGGTCTAGCTCCCCTCGTTCGGCAACAGATCTGGGATTGCTTGACGTCGTTGAAAGAGCTGGGCCAATCCATCCTCGTTGTCGACAAGAACGTTGCTGATCTTGCTAAAATCGCCGACCGTCATTACATCGTCGAGAAAGGCCGTGTGGTTTGGGAAGGTAGCTCCGATGCCCTCCTATCTGACCAAGAACTCCAACATCGTTACTTGGGCGTTTAACTCTTATCGCTTTGGAACTTACTGATGATCGCCGTGAAAGCCGGTGAATTGAACAGAGGCCCCATATGTCCCTCTCCTTTAATGCATTGAAAGTCGGCCTCAGGAAACTTGCCCCTTAGTCGTCTGATGATTGCTTTCGCGGGCAATAGTGTGTCTTCACCTTGCATCAACAAAATGGGACAAGCGGGTGATAAGTCCTGCGAGGTCTGCTGGTCGAACGTCACAGCTTTTGACTCTTGATAGAGCTGTGGCGTTAACTCAATTATCCTTTGCCTAAGGCTTGGATTCATATCATCCCACTTCACACCGTTCCAAGCTTCAATAAAGATCCGGATACCCTCCTCCGCTTTCCCCTGATCGAAATGATCGTGAAAGGCCTCGACCAGATCTCGATCCAGTTTTATTGCTTCGTAGTCTTCTAGCGGATCAAGGACAGAGAAAATCATAGGTTCAATGAGAGTAAGACTAGAGACCGTCCGCATTGCTGCAAATTTGTAAGCAACCAATCCGCCCATAGAATGACCGATCAAATGAACGTTTTCGGCCTTGGATTGGTCCAGGAGTGCCTCGAGAACAGAAACATGGTCCTGAACAGAAAAACTAGTTTCCAGATACTCCAGTTGAGTCTTGCCATAGCCACACAGATTAGGAACCACCACCTGGCATTCATTCAAAACCAGCAGCTGTCCAAAGCGAGTGTAAGCTTGTGCCCCAGTGGCGGCGGCATGAGCAACAATTACGAGTGACGACGCGTTTTCTGGCCCAAATGACAAGTAGTCAATTTGCCCACGGTCATGTTTCAACAACAAATTCTTCCAGTCCTCACACTAAAGCAAATCAGAAATCAGTAGGCGCTCCGCCTTCTTCCTTACGTTTAGCAACAAAAGCGTCCAGTTCTTCCTTGATTGCAGACTCCATTGGTGGAGGGCTGTAGTCTGCAAGAACTTGTTTATAAATTTGGTTGGCTTTCTGGTATGCATCAGGCCTGCCCACCTCATCCCAGGACTCAAAGTTGCGCCAGTCTGACACCATCGGTGAGTAGAATGCCGACGTATAGCGAGACTGTGTATGTTCCGTGCCAAAGAAATGTCCACCCGGTCCGACTTCTGCCATAGCCTCTAGGCCGAAAGCGTCTTCGTCGACAGGAAAAGGTTGCATAAACTCTGAAGCCATTTGCAGCAGATCTGCATCGATGATCATCTTCTCAAAAGAAGCATGCAATCCACCTTCCATCCAACCCGCACCGTGCATCAACATGTTGCAATGCCCCATGAGTGCGCCCCACAGCGAAAACACCGACTCATAGGCGGCCTGTGCGTCTACAGAATTGGCTGCATTGACGTTCGATGAGCGAAACGGCACGCTATAACGACGAGCAAGCTGACCCGAGACAAGAGCGGCTTTCATATATTCCGGCGTTCCAAAGGCTGGAGCACCTGATTTCATGTCGACGTTCGATGTGAACCCACCATAGATGAACGGAGCGCCCGGATTGACCACTTGTGTCATCACTAACCCAGCAAGTGCCTCGGCGTT
>CAJQQJ010000039.1 GCA_905480445.1 uncultured Alphaproteobacteria bacterium
GAGTTTGCTGGAGAGGGTGAAAACACCAACCCTGAATCAGAGGGTTTCTTTTCCAAAGTGAAAGATTTCTTCGGCTAGACTTGCGGTGTCCGTGCTTAGACTGCTAACAAATCGCAAGATTTAGAACTTAGCCGTCGAAGGACAAAGCGATGAAAATTGGGATCACTGGCTGCGCTGGTCGTATGGGTCGTATGCTGATCAAGACTGCAACAGCTCAGGACGGCTGTGATGTTATTGGCGGCGTTGAATACGACGGTTCTCCTGAAACTGGAAAAGACCTTGGCCTATTAGCCGGCATTGAACCGCTTTCCATGCAGGCAGGTACTGATACAGAAGCTCTTTTTGCTCAGGCCGATGTCGTTGTCGATTTCACGCTACCCATGGCGACTTCCAAGCATGTCGCACTTGCAGCCAATAATAAAACAGCTTTGGTCCTCGGTACGACAGGAATCACCAAAGAAATCGCGGAAGAAATCGAAGCGGCGTCAAAGAAAACTGCCATCGTTTGGACAGGCAACTATTCACTCGGTGTTAACTTGCTTTCGATTTTGGTTGAGCAAGCAGCAAGTGCACTGGGCGATGACTTCGATATAGATATTTTGGAAATGCACCATCGGCACAAGATCGACGCGCCGTCTGGCACGGCTTTACTCCTAGGGAAAGCGGCAGCCGAAGGCAGAAATGTTGATTTTGATGAAGTCTCTTGCCTTTCGCGAGAAGGGCAAACAGGTGCAAGGCCACGTGGTGAGATAGGTTTTGCGACCCTTCGCGGTGGGGACGTGACTGGCGAGCACACCGTTATGTTCGCAGCAGATGGAGAGCGTATTGAGCTCACGCATAAAGCTAGCAACCGCGAAGTCTTTGCAAGAGGTGCTGTCGCAGCGGCTAAATGGGTTCACGGTAAGGAACCGGGTCTTTACAATATGAAAGATGTGTTAGGACTCTAATCAAGCCTAGAGCGGGCATTGATAACAGAGGCTGCCCTCGGTGTTAGAGATCCGTCGGCCTGATGTAGAATCAGATCTGGTAATTGACGAACAGATTGGGTGCCAGCTTTACAAGCTCTTATCAAAACACGGTTGGTTGGCTTACTGGCCTGAGGTCTTACCAATAGCCATTCAATTGAAGCGAAAGAAACTTGCAGTATTTGCAGGCACTCATCTGCTCTTTCTGCCAAATGAATAAGACAAAACCAGCCATCATCTGTGGTTAGGTATTCACCGCATCTCAACCAGTCTATTAGATTACCGTGCAGTTCATGATGAGCTGCGGCTCGTTTTGGATCTGCCGACAGCCGCCCGCTACCTTTCGGATAAAAAGGTGGGTTTGCGAGTACGAGGTCGAAATCGTTGCTAGCGAAGGAGCACGGGTGTTGCCTAATGTCAGCTTCCAAAATTGAAACATCACTAAGATTGTTCAGATGAGCGTTCGCAAGGGCGAGAGAGCAAAACTCCGGTTCTCGATCCATTGCAGTAATCGCTAATTCTGGTTGGCGAAGGCTCAAACTCAAGAAGACGGCGCCAGCACCGCAGCCGAGATCCATCACTTTGCTGCCCTGCTTCACTAATGGTGCAAAGGCTGAAAGTAACAAAGGGTCGAACCCAACGCGGTAGCCCTGAACAGGCTGCTCTATCAGCAGGCTTCCATCTAAGAGCCGATCCCGACTAGTTCCCATCGGATTGAACGATAGAGGTGAGCAAGCGTTTGGCCTCGTAGTGGTCTTCGTCCATTACCAGAATCCGCTGCTGGATAGCACCAATTGAACCTTCCATCATCGACGTGTGGAAATCGGTAGACAGATACCCGATACCAGCGTCATCCAACAAAGACCGCATCAGCGACAACTCGACAGGGTCATTAGTACGCAAAAGTTCTTTCATTGCGAATTTGCATCCAATTCAAATTTGGAAAGTTTCGGTGTTGAAGAAGGTATTATTTGCATTTGGGAGAGAACTACAAAGGAAAAATCACATCGCTCGAAAGCTTGGTCGATTTCTTGCCGTTGAATTTGGGGTTGGTCCGACGGCGTGGACGTGAGGCTAAACTTGACGGCCTCGTTTTCTTGGATAATCACTCTTTCATATTGTCACAGGCGAGTGATTAACTGGCGCCAATACTAGTTTTTAGACCACACAGAGGCTATCTACCTTATAAGAGACAGCAATAAAGTCGTGGCCTGAGAGCAAGGAAAATACCGTGGCGACAGTGATAAAGCTCGCTGAGCAAAAACCGGACAACCGGGAAGCCGATACAACTAAGCGTGACATTAGCGAAGTTGTTAAACGTTTGACTGCGTTGGTCGAAGGTGAACTTGCCGAAGTGAACAAGGTTATCCTTGTAGAAATGCAGTCCGAAGTGGCGCTTATTCCTCAGCTAGCCGGTCACTTGATTGCGGCGGGCGGTAAGCGCTTGCGCCCTGTGTTGACCTTAGCTGCTGCAAAACTCTGCGGCTACACAGGTTCAAGGCAAGTAGGCCTAGCAGCCTGCGTTGAGTTTATTCACACTGCCACTTTGCTGCACGATGACGTCGTTGACGAAAGTGATCTTCGCCGTGGCATTGCAACGGCCAATGCGGTTTGGGGCAACAAAGCTTCTGTGCTGGTTGGCGATTTCTTGTTCAGTCGTGCTTTCCAACTGATGGTGGCTGACGGTTCGTTAAAAGTGCTGAAGGTTCTTTCCGATTCTTCTGCGATTATTGCCGAAGGGGAAGTCCAGCAGTTGATGACCGCTAATGACACTGACACCGGTGAAGAAGCCTACTTGTCAGTTGTCAAAGCGAAGACAGCGGCGCTCTTTAGTGCGGCTTGTCAGGTCGGAGCAGTCGTTGCTGAACGTCCAACGGCTGAAGAAGAAGCGCTGATCTCTTACGGTACCAATCTTGGGATTGCCTTCCAGATCGTCGATGATGTTCTGGACTACAGCGCGAAACAGGCTGAACTTGGAAAATCGATTGGCGATGACTTCCAAGAAGGTAAGGTCACACTGCCTATTATTCTGGCCTTTCGTCGTGGCAATGAAGAAGAACGCAGTTTTTGGCGTCGTACAATTGAAGAGCTCGACCAAAAAGATGGCGATCTAGAGCATGCGATGTCACTTATGGCCAAGCACAATACACTCACTGACACTCTAGAGCGTGCTCGCTATTATGGTGCTGTGGCTAAAGATGCACTTGGTCTATTCCCTGAAAGTGAAGTTAAAGAAACTCTCGCTGATTTAATCGATTTTTGCATAGAGCGTGGGCACTAAGGTTTCTTCAAGGACTCCAGGTTTATTTGTCGAACAAGATTTGTGCTGTTTAAGGCATAGACCGTAGAGGCTGCGTCATTTCAATTTGTACCTCACGTTTTGAAAATCAGTTGATCGAAAAAACAGGCTTGAATTCATAGAAAATTGGTACCAATAAGACTTCCAGCATTTGCGTCTCAACGGCGCTTTTAACAAGACTGGAGTCCACTATGGCGCACGAACGTTTCCGTAAATTCAACACTAAAGAAACTTACCCAAACCAGAACTTAGATAATGATCTTTGCCAGGTTGTTAAAGCGCGTGGCACCATGGTTTTTGTTCGCGGGCAAGTTGGTCAAGATCCTGACAGCTTTGAATCTAGCAAGGACCTATCGGCTTACGCGCAGGCTGATCAAGCGATGCGTAATGTTAAACTTTTGTTGGAAGAGGCTGGTTCAAAGCTAGAACATATCTGTCGCATTCAGGTATACTTGACTGACCGTGGCTACCGGGATGACGTTTACCAGGCTATCGGTAAGTGGCTAAAGGGCGTTTACCCAGTTTCAACAGGTTTGGTTATCGACGGTTTAGCGCGCCCTGAGTGGGTCATGGAAATCGAAGCCACGGCTGTTATTCCTGACGAAGACTAGCAGGTGGGTAAGCTATTGGATCGCTTAAGCAAAGATTTCCTACTCGGAAAATTGAAAGGCGAAGCGGAGAAGCCCTTAGAGGAAGCTTCTTCGTTACCACCTGGGATTTATACTTCCGAAGAGATATTGAATCTTGAACAACGTCAGATTTTCGCCAAGGGTTGGCTCTGTCCTGGGCTTGCGGCGGATATCCCTAAACCTGGTGACTATCTAACCTATTCAATAGCGGAACAGCCCGTTTTCGTGATGCGATGCACTGATGGCGAAATTCGAACTTTCTCGAATGTTTGCCGGCATCGCATGATGCAGTTGCTGGAGGGCAGGGGCTCATGCAAGCAAGTCGTCTGCCCTTACCACGCCTGGACTTATAATCGCGAAGGCCAACTGATCGGCGCGCCAGACATGAAGCGTTCAAAGGGATTTGACAAAAAAGATATCAAGCTGCCCGAAATCAGGACAGAGATCTGGCACGGTTGGATTTACATAACGCTGAATGATGACGCCTTGCTTTTGGAACAATCCTTGTCTGAGTTAGACAAGCTTGTGTCTCGTTACAAGATGGCGGGCTACATTCCGGTGGCGCAACAAAATCATGTCTGGGATACAAATTGGAAGCTGCTAACTGAGAATTTTATGGAGGGCTACCATTTGCCAGTGGCGCACCGCAACACAGTTGGTGCATGGTTCCCTACTGAAGCAACGATCTTCCCAGATGAAACTTTCGAAACTTTCACCTATCAAACCTTTGAGAAAACCGGCGATGCTGTTTACGGCAGAGCCCATGACGACAACCAGGTTTTGGAAGGAAAGTGGCGTCATACATCGGTGATGCCATCCGTTTTCCCTTGTCACATGTACGTGCTGGCTCCTGATCATTTTTGGTACCTGTCTTTAAGACCGAGAGGTGTTGGACAAGTCGATATTCGTTTTGGCCTTGCCCTCGCACCAGAAGTTATGGCTGCTCTGGATGACAAAGATAAGTTCATCGAAGAAACCCTCGATTTCTTCGATATCGTTAACAGCGAAGACAGAACGGTTGTTGAAGGGATTTACCGGGGGGCCAAAGGGCCGTTGACGGAACCTGGAAGGCTATGTTGGCTTGAGCGAGAAGTCCATGATTTTATGCGGTACTTGTCACAAGCACTAAATGGCTAAACGAATCTGAACACTAGGCTTCACGAGCGAGTGTGCTGTATTGCTTGTGTTGTAGTTTCTGCTAAATAGCTGCTTATGCTATTTCGCTTACAGATTTCTTTCGTCCTTTTTGTTGTTAGCTTAGCTTTTTCTGCTGCTCAGGCTTCTGAGGCTGCAGGTGCAGATACATCCGAAAAGTGGAAGCCGCCCCGCATCTTGTTGATGGGTTCCTCTATGGTGATCGGGCGAATGAACAACTGTATGGCCGATCGGTTAGAATCATACGGCTATGACGCCAACATCGCCGGTTTCTGTGGGCTGAGCACTAAAGGTTTGTCCAAAGGTGGCCGCTATCCTTGTCCCTATGCCAAGTTCACAGGCAAGGCATTGGTATCTGAAATTGGGAAAACATTACGGTACAGCCGCAAGCCCAAGAGTGGCGTTGCCTTTAATCATAAAGGAGTCAAGTTGGTAAATCGATCTGGCGGCAACTTGATGAATCATTTGATTAAGAGAGACCTCAGCATAACTAGAGGATTCCCATAGGCTGGAATATTTGGTAACTTTTGTCATGCAGAAACCTTTCGTCAG
>CAJQQJ010000040.1 GCA_905480445.1 uncultured Alphaproteobacteria bacterium
TTCGACACCGGAGGGAATGCTTACTGGATTTTTACCAACGCGTGACATCTTACGTTCCTTAGAAGACGCGACAGAGAACTTCGCCGCCAACATTCTTTTGGCGAGCTTCGTGGTCAGCCATCACGCCAACAGGCGTGGACAGAATGGAGATTCCCAATCCGTTGCGAACACGAGGCAGTTCTTTGATCTTAGAGTAAACACGACGGCCAGGCTTTGACACACGTGCGACTTCGCGAATGACCGGTTGACCATCCTGGTACTTGAGTTCAACTTTGATCTCATCAATGCCCGCACGCACATTGTGCGTGGAGTAATCACGAATGAAACCTTCAGTTTTCAAAACTTCGAGAACAGAACAGCGAAACTTAGAAGCTGGGCTCAGTACAGAGCTCAACTTCGCACGTTGACCGTTACGAATACGAGTTAGCAAATCGCCTAGAGGATCTGATAAAGACATTTATTTCTCTCCCTTACCAGCTAGACTTAACGATGCCAGGAATTTTGCCTTGTGAACCAAGTTCACGCAACGCAATTCTAGACAACTCAAATTTCCGATAAACCGCATGTGGACGACCTGTCAGTTTACAACGACGCATCTGCCTAATTTTAGAAGAATTCCTAGGCAATTTAGCCAGTTTGAACTGGGCCTGGAAACGCTCTTCCATCGTAACAGATTCATCTCTAGTGATAGCCTTAAGCTCTGCGCGTTTCGCAGCATGCTTGTTGGCCAGTTTCACGCGCTTAACGTCGCGTGCAATCATGGATTTTTTAGCCATATCTTTCCGCTCCTGTCCGCTATTGCCGGAACGGCATGTCAAAACATTTAAGCAAAGCGCGAGCTTCGTCATTTGTTTTGGCCGTTGTGACGATTACGATATTCATTCCGCGGATCTCATCGATCTTGTCATAGTCGATCTCGGGAAAGACGATTTGTTCTTTAAGACCCATCGAGAAATTTCCACGTCCATCAAATGAGTTTGGAGAAATTCCTCTAAAGTCACGCACACGTGGCAAAGCTACCGTTACGAGGCGGTCGAGAAATTCATACATACGATCTGCACGAAGAGTAACCTTCGCTCCAATGCGCATGCCATCACGAAGCTTAAAGCCCGCAATTGAATTCTTGGCTACAGTCGCTACGGCCTTTTGGCCGGTGATTGTTTCCATGTCAGAAATAGCTGCATCCAATTTCTTTTTGTCTGCAACTGCTTTGCCAACCCCCATGTTCACCACGATCTTTTCGATCCTTGGAAGTTCCATAGGGTTTTTATAGTTGAACTCTTTTTGCAACTCGGGACGAACCGTTGTTGTATAATGTTCTGATAATCTTGTTGCCATGATCTCTCTCCTAGTCGATCACTTCGCCGGAACGCTTAGCGAAGCGTACCTTGCGATCACCGTCCATTTTGTAACCAACCCGTGTAGGTTTGTTGTCTTTTGGATCGATGTGAGCGACGTTAGAAACGTGAAGTGATGCTTCTTTCGAAACAATACCGGATTGAGCCGTCTGAGACTGCTTTTGATGGCGTTTCACCATGTTAGCACCCTCAACAATCACGCGAGACTCTTTACGGAAAACCTGCTTGATTTCGCCAGTTTTACCTTTGTCTTTACCGGTCATGACCATTACTTGGTCGCCGGTTTTGACCTTCATCTTACTAGTCATCTGGATAATTCCCCTACAGCACTTCTGGTGCTAAAGAAATGATCTTCATGAAGTTTTTACCACGAAGTTCCCTGGTAACTGGTCCAAAGATACGAGTGCCGATTGGCTCCCCAGCTTTGTTAACCAATACAGCAGCATTATCGTCAAAGCGGATAGCTGATCCGTCTGGACGCTGAATATCTTTAGCTGTGCGCACGATAACCGCTTGCATGACGTCGCCCTTTTTGACGCGTCCGCGAGGTATCGCTTCTTTAACAGATACTACGATGATGTCTCCAATGGAAGCTGTCTTCCTTTTCGACCCACCTAGTACCTTGATGCACTGCACCCGTCGAGCACCAGAATTATCGGCAACGCTCAGGTTGGTTTGCATCTGAATCATGGGGAAATCCCTTTCGTTTCAGTCAATTAATGAAGTTCCGACCTATTCTGAGGTGAGAACTTCCCAAGTTTTAGTTTTAGAAATCGGACGACACTCCTGAATACGGATAATGTCACCAGTCTTAAACTGATTACTCTCATCGTGCGCCGCGTATTTCTTCGAGCGCTTAATGAACTTTTTATATACAGGGTGCATGATGCGGCGTTCAACACGAACGGTCACAGTCTTGTCTGTTTTGTCGCTTGTGACGACACCCTGAAGAATTCGTTTTGGCATTCTGTTCTCCAATAACCCACTAAGCCAAGCCAAACGGCTTAGGCGGATTTTTCGCCAAGGATTGTTTTAATACGAGCAATGTCGCGGCGCACCTGACGAACGCGAGCAGTGTTTTCCAACTGCATGTTGGCTACCTGAAAACGCATATTAAAGCTTTCCTTGCGAAGCGATAATAGTTCAATCTTCAAGTCTTCAGCAGACTTTTCTCTTAGTTCACTTGCATTCATGACTTAAGCCTCTTCACCACCAAGACGGGCAACAAAACGTGTTCTAATAGGCAGCTTCGCAGCAGCCAATTTGAAAGCGTCTTCTGCCAAGTCTTTTGGCACACCGTCAACTTCAAACAAAATACGACCCGGGCTGACACGAACACACCAATAGTCTGGCGAGCCCTTACCTTTACCCTGACGAACTTCAGCCGGCTTACTTGTTACTGGCAAATCAGGGAACACACGGATCCAGAGTTTACCTGCACGACGAAGACGTCTTGTGATCGCACGACGAGCAGCCTCAATCTGACGCGCTGTAATACGCTCTGCAGTCGTCGCTTTCAAGCCATAAGCACCGAAATTAAGCTCGGTACCACCCTTAGCCTGGCCTTTAACGCGACCTTTATGGGCTTTTCTAAATTTTGTACGCTTTGGACTAAGCATTTTCTATTTCCTTCATCAAACTCAGGCTTAGCTGCGGGCCCCGCCCTGAGCTTCTGAAATACGACGATCATGTGCACTTGGATCGTGCTCAAGAATTTCGCCCTTATAAATCCAAACTTTGATACCGATAATACCGTATGTTGTCATGGCCTCGGAAGTTCCGTAGTCAACATCAGCACGCAGAGTATGCAAAGGCACACGGCCTTCACGGTACCATTCAGTTCTCGCAATCTCAGCACCACCAAGACGGCCAGCACAGTTGATACGAATACCAAGTCCACCGAGGCGCATAGCGTTCTGAACTGAACGCTTCATCGCACGACGGAATGAAACACGACGCTCCAATTGCTGTGCAATAGAGTCAGCAACAAGCTTAGCATCAATTTCCGGCTTGCGGATTTCCATGATGTTGAGAGCAACTTCACTACCAGTGATCTGACCCAACTGGCCGCGAAGCTTCTCAATATCTGCACCCTTCTTCCCGATGATAACACCAGGGCGAGCCGAATGAATTGTAATCCTCGCACGCTTAGCAGGACGCTCAATAACGATCTTTGAGATACCGGCTGCTGACAAACGTTTGTTCAGAAACTTGCGGATTTCCAAATCTTCATGAAGAAAATTTGCATACTCACTGTCGGCGTACCAACGAGAGTCCCACGTGCGGTTAATACCAAGACGAAGGCCAATTGGATTTACTTTTTGACCCATTACGCGGCCTCCTCACGTTCGCGAACTACAATTGTAATCCGGCTAAACGGCTTAACGATTTTACCAACACGGCCTCTGGCGCGAGCGCGAAAACGCTTCAACGTCATTGTTTTACCAACATAGGCTTCTTTCACATAGAGACGATCAACGTCTAACTGGTGATTGTTTTCCGCGTTAGCAATCGCTGACTGTAACGCCTTGCGAACGTCGAGTGCGATGCGACGCTTGGAGAACGCCAACTCATTCATTGCAGATTGTGCAGACTTGCCACGAATTGAGGCAGCCAACAGATTTAGTTTCTGTGGGCTGACACGTAGGAAGCGAGCAACTGCTTGAGCTTCTGTTTCCGCCAAACGACGGGGAGCGCTGGACTTACCCATTTATCTTCTCTTCGCTTTCTTGTCGACACCATGACCCCAATAAGTACGGGTCGGAGAAAATTCGCCAAACTTGTGACCAACCATGTCCTCTGTCACGAGAACAGGGACAAATTTATGGCCGTTGTAGACACCAAAAGTGAGGCCAACAAACTGAGGGATAATGGTAGAGCGACGTGACCAAGTCTTAATGACTTCGTTGCGTCCGCTTGTGCGGGCAGCTTCTGCCTTCTTTACCAAATAACCATCAATGAAAGGGCCTTTCCAGACTGAACGAGACATGTCTTTAACCTTTCTTTGCGTAACGGCGACGCATGATCAAGCGATCCGTTGTCTTGTTAGTACGTGTACGCTTACCTTTAGTAGGCTTACCCCAAGGAGTAACAGGATGGCGACCACCAGATGTACGACCTTCACCACCACCATGTGGGTGATCGATTGGGTTCATTGCAACACCGCGAACGTGAGGACGCTTGCCCATCCAACGGGAACGGCCAGCTTTACCCATTTTCTGGTTTGAGTGATCAGCGTTAGAGACAGCGCCAACAGTCGCCATGCACTCACCGCGAACCAATCTCAGTTCACCAGAAGGAAGTTTCAGCTGGGCGTAACCACTGTCACGACCAACCAACTGAACATAAGCACCAGCTGAGCGAGCCAACTGACCGCCTTTACCCTGCTTCAGTTCAACGTTGTGAACAATCGTTCCAACAGGAATAGAATTCAAAGGCAGAGCATTGCCTGGCTTGATATCTGCCTTCTTACCGGCTTCAATCTTGTCACCAGCAGACAAACGCTGCGGCGCCAAGATGTAAGCCTGCTCACCATCTTCGTAATTCACGAGAGCGATGAAAGCAGTTCTATTTGGATCGTATTCAATACGCTCAATTGTACCGACGACGTCAAACTTAGTGCGTTTGAAGTCAACAAAGCGATAGCGACGCTTGTGACCACCGCCACGGTGCCATGAAGTTGTGCGACCTGTATTGTTACGACCACCTGTTTTGGTCAAACCTTCTGTCAATTTCTTGACTGGCTTGCCCTTCCAGAGTTCTGAACGGTCAACGCGAACTAAGTTGCGTTGACTGGGCGTAACCGGATTATAATTTTTTAAAGCCATATTAGAGATCCACCCTTAAAGTCCGGTCGAGAGGTCAATTTGATGACCATCTTGCAGACGAACGATTGCTTTTTTCATATCGTTCCGCTTACCTTTGTGACCACGGAAACGCTTCACTTTCCCTTTCAGGATCGAAGTATTAACCGCTCTAACTTTGACTTTGAACAAATCTTCAACCGCAGCCTTAATCTCTGGCTTACTCGCATCTAGCGAGACAACGAAAGAATACTGGTTGAACTCTTGGCCCATTGTCGCTTTTTCGGTTACCAAAGGAGAACGAAGTACTTCGTACATACGCTCCGTAGAGATGGCCCGAGCCGGAGCTTTACGAGCCCGGCGTGTTAGCATTAATCCTCGGCTCATTTTAAACGCGCCTCCAACGCTTCAACAGCATCCTTGCTCAAGACTAGCTTGTCGCGACGTAGGATATCATAAACATTAGCACCCTGCTGTGGCAGAACGTCGATGCCAATCAAATTGCTAGCCGCACGGCTGAAGTTCGCGTCAACATCGTTGCCGCCAATGAACAAGACAGAGTCTAATTTCAAACCAGCCAACTGAGTCTTAAGATCTTTTGTCTTGCCGCTTTCGTGGGCGAGATCTTTGATAATGATCAAGTCGCCAGACGCTTGCTTAGCAGACAAAGCAGTTTTAAGCGCCAGCTTGCGAACTTTCTTTGGCAGACTGTGCTCATGACTACGAACCTGAGGTCCGTGCACCACACCACCACCACGGAAGATGTTCACAGAGCGAGCACCGTGACGAGCGCCGCCGGAACCCTTCTGACGAACAAACTTCTTTGTTGTTTGAGAAATCTCAGAACGAATTTTCACCTTGTGCGTTCCAGCGCGGCGTTTAGCCAGCTGCCAGTTTACAGCACGAGCAAGAATGTCCTTGCGGATCTCAAGACCAAAAACAGTCTCGTCAAGTTCAACGTTACCCGCTGCCTTGTTTGTGAGGTCGATCACCTTAGTTTTCATGGCTCAGTCTCCTCAGTTTTCTGTTTCGGCCGCAGCTTCAACAGCTGGAGCTTCTTGGGCGGCAGGTTCTGCCTCTGCAGGAGCACTTGCTGCCTTGAGACTGGCAGGAAAAGGAAGGCCAGATTGAACTTTTTTCACCGCATCCTTCACAAGGACATAGCCTTGGTCGTGACCAGGGACAGCGCCGCGAACAAAGATCAAACCACGGCCAACATCAGAAGCAACGACGGTGAGGTTCTGAGTAGTAACGCGTTCAGCACCCATGTGACCGGCCATCTTCTTACCTTTGAAGACTTTACCCGGATCCTGACACTGTCCAGTTGAACCGTGAGAGCGATGAGAGATCGACACACCGTGAGAAGCACGAAGGCCACCAAAATTGTGACGCTTCATTGCACCAGCAAAACCTTTACCGATTGAAACACCAGTAACGTCAATCTTCTGTCCATCAATGAAGTGATCAGCAGAAAGTTCAGCGCCCACATCAACCATTGCATCAGCAGGGATGCGGAATTCCGCAAGCCGACGCTTAGGCTCTACTTTCGCTTTCGCAAAGTGACCACGAACTGACTTTGAAAGGTTTTTAACCTTAACTTGGCCGGAACCGAGCTGGAGAGCGTTATAGCCGTCCTTTTCCTCAGTTCTCTGAGCCACAACCTGACAACCACCAATAGCTAGTACTGTGACTGGGATATGTGTCCCGTCTTCAGCAAAGCGCCTAGTCATGCCAAGCTTTTGAGCAATTAGACCCGTACGCATGGTTTATCCCTGCAACTTAATTTCAACTTCAACACCAGAAGCAAGATCGAGCTTCATAAGTGCGTCCACTGTTTGTGGAGTTGGATCAACAATATCGAGCAAACGCTTGTGTGTGCGCATTTCGAACTGTTCACGGCTTTTCTTATCGACGTGTGGACCACGAAGAACTGTGAAACGTTCGATACGTGTAGGAAGTGGAATAGGACCACGCACCTGAGCACCTGTACGTTTAGCTGTGCCAACGATTTCTTTCGTTGATTCATCGAGAATTCGGTGATCAAACGCTTTCAATCGAATTCTTATGTTTTGGCTATCCATGGACAATAAAACCTTGCCGAAACTCGTGTTCAAAAAAAGAGCTCCGAAACAACGGAGCTCTCAATACTTATTTACTTAATGATTTTCGCAACGACGCCAGCACCAACGGTACGGCCGCCTTCACGGATCGCGAAGCGAAGACCTTCGTCCATGGCGATTGGAGCAATGAGCTCAACCGTCATTTTCACGTCATCACCAGGCATAACCATTTCAATGCCTTCAGGCAGCTGACAAACACCAGTTACATCAGTTGTACGGAAGTAGAACTGTGGACGGTAGTTTGTGAAGAATGGTGTGTGACGACCACCTTCGTTCTTTGTCAGAATGTAAGCCTGAGCCTCAAAGTCTGTGTGTGGTGTGATTGAACCCGGCTTAGCCAAAACCTGACCACGCTCAACGTCTTCACGACCAACACCACGAAGCAATGCACCGATGTTGTCACCAGCTTCACCGCGATCAAGCAGCTTGCGGAACATTTCAACACCTGTACATGTTGTTTTCGCTGTGTCTTTGATACCGATAATTTCGATTTCTTCACCGACGTTCACAACACCACGCTCAATACGGCCTGTTACAACTGTACCACGGCCTGAGATTGAGAACACGTCTTCGATTGGCATCAAGAAAGGCTGATCCATTGGACGGTCAGGTGCTGGGATGTATTCATCAACAGCGGCCATCAGTTCAAGAATCTTGTTCTTACCGATTTCATCATCACGGCCTTCAAGAGCCGCAAGCGCTGAACCAGCAATGATAGGAATATCGTCACCAGGGAAGTCGTAAGAAGAAAGCAACTC